>JAKDNL010000135.1 GCA_030451825.1 Pseudonocardia sp.
GTGGTGCTGCTCGGCACGCCCGCCGAGGAAGGGGGCGGGGGCAAGGAGACGATGGCCCGCGACGGCGCGTTCGACGGCGTCGACGCCGCGGTCATGCTGCACCCGTTCGCCCACGACATCGCCGACCACCCGTTCCTCGGGCGCCGGCAGGTCGACGTCGTCTACCACGGGGTCGCCGCGCACGCAGCTGCCCAGCCGTTCATGGGCCGCAACGCGCTCGACGCCGTCGTGCTCGGCTACCAGGGCGTCGCGATGCTGCGCCAGCACCTGCCCGACCCGGACCGGGTGCACGGGGTGATCACCGAGGGCGGCGACCGCCCGAACGTCGTCCCGGACCGCGCCGCGGCGCGCTACTACCTGCGCTCGGCCGCCCCGGACGCGTTGCGTGACCTGACCACCCGGGTCCAGGCGATCGCGGTCGGCGCGGCCGCGATGACCGGCTGCGGCTACGAGCTGACCTGGGACCCGGCGCCGGCCTACCTGCCGATCCGGCACAACACGACGCTCGCCGCCCGCTGGGCGGTGCACCAGGCCGGCCGGGGCCGCACGGTCTACCCCCGCGGGGTCGTTCCGGAGTCCGAGACCGGCTCGACCGACCTGGGCAACGTCAGCATGCGGATCCCCGCGATCCACCCGATGATCGCGATCGCGGAGCCCGGGACGTCGCTGCACACCGTCGAGTTCGGCGAGGCCGCCGGCGGCCCCCGGGGCGACGCCGCGGTGCGCGACGGCGCGGCCGGGCTGGCCCTGACCGTGGCCGACCTGTTGGCCGACACCGCGCTGCGGGAGGCCGTGGTCGCGGAGTTCGCCGATGCCGGCGGACCGGTCGACGTGCCGTCGTTCTTCGAGGGGACCTGAGCCTCACCGACGGTCGCGCGGCGCGGCGCGGGTGTGCATCCGCTCCCCCTGCGGACCGAACAGGCTCAGCACCTCCACCGAGCGGCCCGGATCGGCCGCGCCGAACCAGTGCGGGACGTGCGTGTCGAACTCGGCGGCCTCCCCCGCGCCGAGCACGACGTCGTGCTCGCCGAGCACCAGGCGCAGCCGGCCGTCGAGCACGTAGAGCCACTCGTAGCCCTCGTGCGAGCGCGGGTCGGGCTCGCCGCGGTGCGGGATGAGCATCTTGAACGCCTGCAGCCCGCCGGGACGTTCGGTCAGCGGCACCACGGTCATCCCGTGCGAGGACCGCGGGCGCAGCCGCACCCGGGGGTCACCGACCGGTGGAGCCGCCACCAGCTCGTCGAGGGGCACCTGGTGCGCGGCGGCGATCGGCAGCAGCAGCTCCAGCGTCGGGCGGCGCCCGCCGCTCTCCAGCCGCGACAGCGTGCTCACCGAGATGCCGGTGACCTCGGAGAGCTGGGCCAGGGTCAGCTCGCGCTCGGCTCGCAGGCGGGCCAGCCGTGGGCCGACGCCGGCCAGGGTCCCGACGATCGCGGGGTCGTCCACCATGGGCGAGATATTGCCATAGCGGCAACAGGGTTTGCCATCAGATTGCGCCAGCGGACAGACTCGACGCATGAACGACAACGGTTTTCAGTACGACGTCATCGTCGTCGGAGGCGGCCCGGCCGGCCTCTCCGGCGCCCTCACCCTGTCCCGCGCCCGAGCCCGGGTGCTGGTGCTGGTGCTCGACGCCGGCACACCGCGCAACGCCCCGGCCGCGGGGGTGCACAACCTGCTCACCCGCGACGGTGTGGCGCCGGCCGAGCTCGGCGAGCTCGGCCGCGCGGAGGTTCGCGGCTACGGCGGCACCGTCCGGGCCACCACCGCCCTCGGCGCCCGCGCCCTTCCGGCCGCAGGGGCGCTGCCCGGCGGCGGGTTCGCCGTCCGCACGGCCGACGGCGACGAGCCCACCGCGCGCCGGCTGCTGGTCACCACCGGCCTGACCGACGTACTCCCGGAGATCGACGGCCTGGCCGCGCACTGGGGCTCCCAGGTGTTCGGCTGCCCGTTCTGTCACGCCTGGGAGGTCCGCGACACCCGGATCGGGGTGCTGTCCACCGGACCGCACGACCTGTTCAAGGTGCACCTGCTGCGGCGCTGGAGCGACGACGTCACGCTGTTCCTGCACACCGGCCCGGAACCGGACGAGGCGCAGTGGGCCGGGTTCGCCGCGCGCGGGATCTCCGTGGTGGACGGGGAGGTGACCGGGGTGCACACCGACGGCGACCGGTTCGCCGGGCTCGCGCTGGCCTCGGGCACGGTGGTCGGGGTCGACGCGCTGGCGATCTCGCCGCGGGCCGCCGCGCACGCCGGGCTGCTCGCCGACCTCGGCATCGCCACCGCGGGGCACCCCTCGGGGCTGGGCGACCACGTCCCGTCCGGGCCGGGCGGTGCGACCGCGGTGCCCGGGGTGTGGGTCGCCGGGAACGTGACCGACCCGATGGCGCACGTGGTGACCTCGGCCGCCGCCGGGACGGCGGCCGCGGTGGCGATCACCCGGGAGCTGGTGGCCGACGATCTCGCCCGGGCGATCCGGGCGATCCGGTCGTCCGACCCGTTCGGCCGGGAGTCCGAGGCCGCCCTCGCCGTCGCCGTCGCGGGCGACCGCGCCCACGGCCTGACCCGCTGAGCACCGACGGCGACGGTCAGAAGAACGTGCCGCACCACGGGACGACGCCCGGCGTGGCGAACAGGGTGTCGGCCCGGGCCACCGCGGCATCGTCGTGGGCCCTCCACCACCCGGCCGTGACCAGCTCCGACGGGCGGCGGTCGCCGAGGTAGGCCATGGCCAGGGCGTCGACGTCGCACTCCAGGTCCGCCGCGGTGGTGTCCTCGACCGGTTTCGGGCCGTCCGGCCCGATCCGGACCGCGCCGTCGTTGGCCGGCAGCAGGCGGTCGTGCACCCGCAGCACGACCGGCGCGGCGTCTCCCCAGGCGCGGGCCCCGAGCGCGGCGGGGACGTCGACCAGGCGCAGCCACGTCTCGTCGGCCAGACCTTCGACGCGGAACTCCCGCGGGTCGGCGAGCAGCAGCGAGAGGTCCTCGTCGAGCGGGCGCAGCCCTCCGGTGACGTCGGCGACCAGGTCCATCCCGAGCAGAAACCGCCAGAGCTCGGCCGACGCGCCGGCGTCGGCGGCGTGCAGGTCCAGGACCCGGATCGTGTCGCCGCCGTCGCCGGCGTCGACCGTCCACACGGCCCACCCGTCGTCGCCGTCCGGGCCGGAGTGCACGGCCGTGCCGCGGAACTCGGCCGCCGGCCCGTAGCCCTCCAGGAACGCGGGCCACCATCGGCCGAAACGGGTCATCCCGCCGGTGCGCTGCAGCGCGAGGCGCTCCGCCACGGCGGGCAGCTCGGTCCGCGCCCGGTCGAGGGGCACCATCCGCACGGTGCCGCCGCCCGGCGCGTCCGGTCGCAGCGCCGCTGCGGCCCGGATCCGGACCTTTCGCCCGCGGGTGGCGATGCCGTAGCCGAACCGCCCGTAGATGCCGGTCTCGCTGGCCCGCAGTGTGGCCAGCACCTCGCCGCGGGCGGCGACGTCGGCGAGCTGGGTGCGCATCAGCGCGCTCAGGTGACCGCGCCGCGTCCGGTCCGGGCGGACCCCGACGAGGCTGACCGCCGCGGTGTCCACGCCGGCCCCGCCCGGGACGGCGGTGCGGCAGGGGAACGACATGGCGGTGCCGACCAGCTCGGCGGCTGTCCCGCCCCCGGCCGGGAGGTCCTCGAACGCCCCGAGCGTGCGGCCGGGGACGTGCCGGGAGCCGCCGCGCCGCCAGCCGTCGTCGTCGAGCGGGGTGCCGTGCACGGCGGTGCGGAACAGGTCGGTGGACGCGCGCAGCTCGTCGGGTTCGAGGACACGGACACGGGGGTGATCGGTCACCACCCGAGGATCCCGGCTCGGCTGCGCCCCTGCCACCCGGTTTGGGGCACGATCGGCGCATGACCACCCTCGACTCCCCCGACTCCGCCGCCGTTCCGGACAAGAAGCAGGTCCGGGCCTTCGCCCGGCACCTGTTCGGCGTCTACACCCACGGCGCGCTCGCCTACATGATCGACCTCGGGCACCGGCTCGGCCTGTTCACCGCCGCCGCGCGGGGACCCGCCACCTCCCCCGAGCTCGCCTCGCGTGCCGGGCTCGACGAGCGCTACGTCCGGGAGTGGCTGGGCGCCATGGTGACCGCCGAGATCATGACCTACCACCGGGACGGCGCGAGCTACACGTTGCCGCCGGAGCACGCGGCGGCGCTGACCGGCCCGAGCTCGAAGAACATGGGCCCGATGGCGGCGATGGTGACCCTGCTCGGCCGCAACCTCGAGGGCGTCGAGGAGGCGTTCCGGACCGGCGGCGGCGTGCCCTACGACGCGTTCGCGCCGCACTTCACCGGCGTGATGGACGAGCTCAACCGCCGCCCGCTCGACGAGCTCCTGATCGAGGCCTGGCTGCCGCTGGTTCCGGGCCTGACCGAGCGGCTCACCTCCGGCGTCCGGGTCGCCGACGTCGGCTGCGGTACCGGGCACGCGCTGGCCGTGCTCGGCACCGCGTTCCCGGCCTCGACGTTCGTCGGCTACGACCTGGCCCCCGAGGCGATCGGGCGGGCCCGCGCCGAGGTGTCCGACGCCAGGCTGGCGAACGTGACGTTCGAGGTCGCCGACGTCTCGGCGCTCGGCCCGGAACAGCCGTTCGACGTCGTGTTCGCGATCGACGCGGTGCACGACCAGGCCGACCCCGCCGCCGTCCTGCGCGAGGTGCACGACGCGCTGGTCCCCGGCGGGACGTTCGTCATGATCGACATGGCGGCGTCGAGCGATCTGGACGAGAACGTGGGCAACCCGTTCGCGCCCTGGATCTACTCGATCAGCACCCTGCACTGCATGACGGTGTCACTCGCCTCCGGCGGCGCGGGGCTCGGCGCGGCCTGGGGCGAGGGCCTGGCGCGACGGATGCTGGGCGAGGCCGGCTTCGGCGACGTCGACGCACACCCGGCGCCCGGGCAGGGGCTGAACCTGATCTACGTCACGCACCGCCCCGGCTGAGGTGTTCTCAGCCCGTCTCACGACCCTGCTGCTGCTCGCGGGCCTGCCGCAGCGCCTTCGACGCCCGCGGGCCGGCCGCGGCGCTCCCCGCGACCACGATCAACCAGAGCACCTGCAGGATGGTCGGCGACCCGATCGCGAGCAACCCGCTCGCGCAGACCGCACCCCACCACAGCGGGCGCTCTCCCGCCGGGTCGCCGTCGAACCATCCGGATCCGGTATCGGTGCTCATGTCCGTACCTCATGCCCACGTGGTGTGTGCGCCGTCGAGGCCCGGCGGCGCGCCCCCGTACCCCAGTATTCGCCTTCCGGGCCCGGAAGGTTTCATGGAGTTGCGGGTTGACGCCGGCGGGCCCGCGGCGCACGGTCGATTCATGGCCGCACCCACCACGCCCCGGACCACCGGGGCACCGCCCGTCGAGCAGCCCTCGATGCCGTCGTTCGAGCCGACCCAGGAGGGCATCTCCCTGCCCAGGCCCCCGGTCTTCACGAGCAGCGCCGAGGAGCGCCTGCACCGTAAGCAGCAGCTCGCGGGGGCGTTCCGGCTCTTCGGCAGGTTCGGGTTCGGGGAGGGCGTCGCCGGGCACATCACGGTCCGCGACCCGGAGGACCCGGACATGTTCTGGGTCAACCCGTTCGGCATGTCGTTCCGCCACATCCGGGTCTCCGACCTGATCCTGGTCGACCACGACGGCATCGTCCGGCACGGCGACAAGCCGGTCAACCGGGCCGGTTTCGTCATCCACTCCGCGGTGCACGAGGCCCGCCCGGACGTCGTCGCCGCCTGCCACGCGCACTCGGTGTACGGCAAGGCCTGGTCGTCGCTGGGCCGCAGGCTCGACCCGATCACCCAGGACGCGTGCGCGCTCTACGACAACCACACCGTCGTCGCCGACGGCGCCGGAGCCGTCGTCGTCGACCGCGAGTCCGGCGCGGCGCTGGCCAAGGGTCTGGGCGACAAGCGGATGGCGTTCCACCAGAACCACGGCATCTTCACCGTGGGCGACACCGTCGCCGAGGCCGCCTGGTGGTTCGTCACCACCGAGCGCAACTGCCAGGCGCAGCTGTTGGCCGAGGCCGCCGGTACGCCGACGATGATCGACCACGCGAACGCCGAGTTCACCCGCGAGCAGACCGGGAGCGCCTACGCCGGCTGGTTCGCCTTCCAGCCGCTCTGGGACGAGGTCGTGCGTACTGATCCGGACCTGTTCGACTGACACGACGCGCCCCACCGGGCGTCCCGCACCCGAAACGGTGCCCTCGCGCGTGATACGACGCGTGCGAGGGCACCGTCTCGCGTGCGAGGTCGGCCGGGCGAGGCGACGGGCCTAGCGGCGACCCGCGCGCGAGCGGACGATCACTGACTCGATCGCGAACGTGCCGACAACGCCGACGACGAACAGGCCCACCCCCCAGCCGACGACCATCCCCGCGGACAGGCCCACGAGCGTGGCGATGATCATCCAGATCACGGCGGCCAGCAGGCCGGCGATCAGGGCGTTGCGGAACCGTTCGGTCATCGAATCCCCCTCGAATCGGTATCGCAGCCCGGCGTCGCCGGGCGCATCCGAATGATGACAGATATGGTCCCGGTCGTGAACGGTCTTGCTCGTCGCGCGCGCTCGCGTCAGGCCCCGGCCCGGCGCACCGCCCGCGGGGTGTCGCCGAACCAGCGCCGCGACACCCGGGTCAGCGCGGACTGCTCGGCCAGCCCGATCATCGCCGTCACCTGGGAGAACGGCAGGTCGGTGCGGGTGATCAGCCGGTGTGCGGTCTCCCGGCGGACCTCGTCGAGCACGGTCTCGAACGTCGTGTGCTCCGCGGCCAGGTGGCGCTGCAGCGTGCGCGGGTGCATCCGGAGCAGGCGTGCGACGGCCGAGATCCGCGCCGGGGAGGTACCCAGCGAACGAGCCAGTGCGGCGCGGACCCGGTCGGTCACGGTCCGGTCCGGGCGGTCGAAGTGGCTCGCCAGGTAGTCCAGCGCGATCGCCCGGACCGTCTCGTCGCCGCCGTGCAGAGGCCGGGTCGCCAGATCGGCAGGCACGCGGAGGACGGCCGCGTCGCGCTCGAAGCGCACGTCGGCGTCGAAGAACGCTATGTAGCGCGACACCGGCGCCAGCGGCGGGTGCGGCAGATGCGCCGCCCGCAGGCCGTAGGGGCCGCCACCGAGCAGCAGGATGATCCGGTGGAACACGCCCAGCCCCAGGTCGACGACCTGTGGCGGCATCGGTTCGGGCTCGGTGGTGCCGTAGAGCAATCCGATCGCGCCAGGAGCGCCCTCCGGGTCGGGGATCGAGGTCACCTGCAACGCGGGACTGTGCACGAACAGGAACCGGGACACGCAGTCCAGCGCCTCGCCGAGCGTCGCCGAGTTCTGCACGGCGACCGCCAGCGGGCCCAGCACCCCGAGGCCCTGTTGCTCGGCCAGGCGCAGACCCAGATCCGGGCAGGCGAGCTCGGCCGCGGCGGTCTCCAGGATCCGCCCGACCGTGCGGGACGGGACGAGCGCGTCGTCCACGCCGTCCCCGGCCCCGTCGGTCTCGACAGCGTCCACCGGCACCCGGAAGCGCGTGAGCAGTGCGGCGCCGTCGCCCCCGAGCTGGTCCACCAACGGGGGAAGTCCGCGCAACGCCGCCGCCCGGGTCATGGACACCATGTCGTCAGAGGGTAATTTACTGTCGCGCTCGGTCAAGTCTCACGGCGTGCGCGCAGGCCACACTCGTGATCGAGTTCGGACATCGTCACCGTCGTCGCCGAAGGAGGCCGCAGTATGACGGCCACGCAGCCACTCGCCCACGAGCCCGCGCAGGACGTCGAGCATCTCGACGTGCTCATCGTCGGAGCCGGACTGTCCGGGATCGGCGCGGCCTGGCGCCTGCAGGACGAGCTCCCGGGGAAGAGCTACGCGGTCCTCGAGCGTCGCGACGACATCGGCGGCACCTGGGACCTGTTCCGCTACCCGGGCGTGCGCTCGGACTCGGACATGTTCACCCTGGCCTACCCGTTCCGCCCGTGGCGCGAGCGCAAGTCGATGGCCTCCGGCGAGAGCATCCGGCACTACATCTCCGACACCGCGGACGAGCGCGGGATCAGGAACCACATCCGCTTCGGCATCCAGGTGGTCCGCTCGTCCTGGGACACCGCGACCGCCCGCTGGACGGTCGAGACCCGGACCGACGCCGGCCCGAAGACCTACACCTGCTCGTTCCTCTACATGTGCTCGGGCTACTACAACTACGACGAGGGCCACCAGCCCGAGTTCGACGGCCGCGAGGACTTCACCGGGCAGTGGGTGCACCCGCAGTTCTGGCCGCAGGACCTGGACTACGCCGGCAAGAACGTCGTGGTGATCGGCAGCGGCGCGACCGCCGTCACACTGATCCCGGCGATGGCCGAGAAGGCCGGGCACGTGACGATGCTGCAGCGCTCGCCGTCGTACCTGACGGTGCTGCCCAGCACCGACCCGACCGCCGACACGCTGCGCAAGTACCTGCCGGCGAAGGTCGCACACCACCTGCTGCGCGCCCAGTACGTGACGCTGACCCAGGCGTTCTACCAGCTCGCGCGGCGTCGCCCGGAGCAGGTGAAGAAGGTCCTGCGCGGGCTCGCCGTGAAGTTCCTCAAGGACGAGAAGGCCGTCGACGAGCACTTCACGCCGTCCTACGAGCCGTGGGACCAGCGCCTGTGCGTCGTCCCCGAGGGTGACTTCTTCACGTCGATCCGGAACGGGACGGCCTCGGTCGTCACCGACCACATCGACCGGATCACCCCGACCGGTATCCGGCTGCGCTCGGGCGAGGAGATCTCCGCCGACGTCATCGTCTCGGCGACCGGCCTGACGCTGCAGCCCCTCGGCGGGATGGAGGTCTTCGTCGACGGCGCGCAGGTCGACCTGGGTGACACCGTCGCCTACCGGGGCCTGATGCTCTCCGGTGTCCCGAACCTGGCGCTGTGCATCGGCTACGTGAACGCGTCCTGGACGCTGCGCGCGGACCTGGTCTCGCGCTACGTCCCGCGGCTGCTCGCGCACATGGATCGCAAGGGCTACGCGATCGCCACCCCGCAACCGGACCAGAAGCCCGACCGCCCGTTGCTGGACCTCAAGTCCGGCTACGTGCAGCGCTCGGTCTCGAAGTTCCCCAAGCAGGGCGAGAAGGACCCGTGGCGCCTGCGCCAGAACTTCTTCCTCGACGCCGTCGGCATGAACCGCGGTGACCTGACCCGCGACATGTCGTTCACCCGGCTCGTCGACCTCCCGACGGCGTCGACCGAGCACGGGGCCAAGGAGCTCGCATCGTGAGCACGAACCCGTACCGCTTCGCCGAGGGCACCGCCGTGGTGACCGGTGCCGCCAGCGGCATCGGCGAGAACCTCGCGTACGGCCTGGCGCTGCGCGGCAGCAACCTGGTCCTCCTCGACCGCGACGGCGACCGGCTGGACACGGTCGCGTCGACGATCCGTGGCCGCCACCCCGGGCTGTCGGTCTCCACGCTGGTCGTGGACCTGGCCGACCGGAACGCGCTGGACGCCGCGGCACGCGAGATCCTGAGCGAGCACCCGCGCATCACCCTGCTGGTGAACAACGCCGGCGTCGCGCTCGGCGGCGACTTCTCCCGGCTCACGCTCGACGAGTTCGACTGGGTCATGGACATCAACTTCCACGCCCCGGTCCGGCTGACCCACCACCTGCTGCCGGCGCTGACCGCGCAGCCGGGTGCGCACCTGGTCAACGTGTCCAGCCTGTTCGGCCTGATCGCCCCGCCCGGGCAGTCGGCCTACTGCGCCAGCAAGTTCGGCATCCGCGGGTTCTCCGAGGTGCTGCGCACCGAGCTGGCGCAGAGCGGCACCGGCGTGACCACCGTGCACCCGGGCGGGATCAAGACCCGGATCGCGTCCGACGCGCGGGTCGGGGTCAACATCCCGGCCGAGGAGGCGGAGCAGGGCAAGCGCGACTTCGCCAAGCTGCTCACGATCCCGCCGGAGAAGGCGGCCGAGCAGATCATCGACGGGATCGAGCACCGCCGTCCGCGGGTGCTGATCGGGATGAGCGCGAAGATCCCGGACGTGCTGGCGCGGTTGTTCCCCGCCAACAGCATGAGGGTGTTCTCCCGCCTGGTCGGTGCGGCCGGCAGTGTGCAGAAGAAGCTCCCGGTGGGCGCGAAACGTTGACGACGGTCACGGTGCGGGGCGCGCGGATCCGGGTCCGTACCAGCGGTGACCCGGCCGCGCCGCCGATCCTGGCGCTGCACGGCATCGGGCGCAGCCTGGAGGACTGGGACGCCCAGCACGAACGCCTCGCCGACACCTACCGCCTGATCAGCACCGACCTGGCCGGGTTCGGGCTGTCCGACCGGGTGCCCGGTCCGGCGACGCTGGAGCAGCTCGCCGACGCCGCCGTCGGCGTCCTGGACGCGATCGGCGAACGACGCCCGGTGCACCTGATGGGCAACTCGCTCGGCGGCGCGGTGTCGATGCTGGTGCTCACCCGGGCGCCGGAGCGGGTCGCGACCCTGACCCTGGTCGACGCCGCGGGCTTCGGCTCCGAGGTGACCGTGGCGCTGCGGGTACTGGGCATCCCGTTCGTCGGCGCCCGCCTGCTCACCCGGATCGACCGCGCGACCGCCCGCCGCACCGAGCGGGCGATCTTCCTCGACGACGCGTTCGTCACCGAGGAGCGGGTGTCGTTCGCCCTCGAGGTGGCCGGTCGCGCCGATCAGGCCGCCGTGTTCGCCGACATCGCGAAAGAGCTCGGCACCGTGCGCGGGGTGCGTCCGCAGTGGCGGGCGCGGCTGCTCTCCGACGTCGCCCGGCATCCCCGCCCGACGCTGGTCGTGTGGGGCGAGCGGGACATCATCCTCCCCGCCCACCACCTGAGTGCGGCGCTCGCGGCGATCCCGCACGCCCGCTCGCACGTGTTCGCCCGCTGCGGGCACATGCCGCAGATCGAGCGCGCCGACGCCTTCGCCGACTTGGTTCGCACTTTCCTACAGGACGCCGAGGAGTAGCCCGGCCCCTTGTTCGGCGGGCCAGGTCTTCGGTGGCCGGTCAGGCCTCCGGTCCGGACGTGGCGGCCCCGGTGCGCGGCCGCGCGGCGTGCAGGATCCGCGCGCCACACCCGATTCGGGCAGAATCGCCGGTGGATCTCCTGACGAAGGGTGCCCATGCGCTCGCCCCGCCCGTTGCGGCTCGCCGCCGCGCTCACCGTTTCCGCGTTCCTGACGGCCTGCTCCGGGCCGACGCCCGTCGACGTGGCCCTCTCCGGCGACCAGGCCCCGGTTGCCGCCGCCGCGGCCGGCCTCGTACCCACCACGCTGAACGTCCCGGCCGGCATGGACTCCTCGCCCCTGGACTCCCCGCGCCAGGCCCTGGTGCCGGAGGGCTGGACGATGTCGGTGTTCGCCCGGGTACCCGAGGCGCGCCTGGCCGTGTGGACCCCGGACCGGCAGCTGCTGGTGTCGGTGCCCGAACAGGGCCGGATCGATCGGCTGACTCCGGACGGGCTCGGCGGGTCCACGACGTCGCCGCTGCTCGAGGGCCTCAACCAGCCGCACGGCATGGCGTTCGCCGGGTCGACGCTCTACGTCGCCGAGAGCAACCAGGTCAACGCCTACGACTACGCCGGTGGGCAGGTCACGAACCGCCGGGTCGTGGCCGCGGACCTGCCGGACTCCAAGAGCGCCGACCTCAAGGGCGCCTACGCGCACGCGCTGAAGAGCGTCGCCGTCGGCCCGGACGGCGCGGTGTACGTCTCGGTCGGCTCCACCGGCAACATCTCCGAGGAGGACCTGACGGCGAACCCGCCGCGCGCGTCGATCCTGCGCATCCCGCCGGGCGGCGGGGCGCCCGCGCCGTTCGCGACCGGTGTCCGCAACGGCACCGGCCTGGCGGTCGCCCCGGACGGGGCGGTATGGACCGCGGTCAACGGCCGCGACAACGTGCCCTACCCCTACGACAAGCCCTACGGCGACGCGTCCGGGTCCTCCTACGGCCAGGTGATCAAGCAGTACGTGACCGAGCACCCGGGCGAGGCACTGGCGAAGCTGACGCCGGGGCGCAACCTCGGCTGGCCGTACTGCAACCCGGACGGCGACGTCGACCCGGGCGTGCCCGGGACCGCCCAGACCACGTCCGACGTGCCGTTCGTGCGCGACGTGCAGAACAACCCCGACGGCAGCAAGCTGGACTGCGACGCCCTCCCGCGCGTCGAGCAGACGTTCGGTGCGCACTCCGCCCCGCTGGGCCTGTCGTTCGTCGACGGCGGCCTACCCGCTCCGTACGCCCGGGGCGCGCTGGCCGGTGTGCACGGCTCCTGGAACGCGAGCCCGCCGCGGGCGCCCGAGGTGTCCTTCTTCCCGTATGAGAACGGCGCGCTGGGCGCCCAGCAGACGCTGGTCGGGGGCTTCCAGGCCCCCGACGGCTCGCGCTGGGGTCGCCCGGTCGCCGCCGTGGCAGGCCCGGACGGGGCGGTCTACGTGACCGACGACGACGCCGGCGCCGTGTACCGGGTGGCGCCTCCCGGCCGCTGACCCCGCGCGTGGCCATCGTCGCCGGGACGACCATTTCCGCTCACGAGCCCCAGCGCCGCGACGGTGCGCGGGTCGTCCCCGGAGAGCACCTTGAGCTCGACGCCCTCCGCGGCCACCGGCTGCTCCCGGACACCGGTGGGACCGGAACCTAGAGCAGGTCGCTGCGGCTGAGCACCCCGACCAGCACGTCGTCGGCGTCCACGACCGGCACCACCCGGAACCCGCGCACGGACAGCAGCGAGCGGGCCCGGGCGAGCGGCTCGTCCGGTCCGAGCGCCTCGACCTCGCGGGTCATCGCCTCGCCGACCGTGCGGGCCCGGGTGCGCCGTCCGCCGTGCAGCGGTCCGCTCATCAGGTCCGCCTCGCTGAGGATGCCGACGAGCCGGTCGTCGATGTCGACGACCGGAACCGCGGTGAAGCGGAACGCCAGGATCACCTCGGCGGCCTCGTCGACCGGGGTCGCCGGAGCGACCGTGATCAAGCCCTTTCCTGTCATGACATCGCTCACCGACAGCGTCGCGGGGTCGCGGCTGCCGATCCGCCCGGCGCCGCGCGGGGAGGCTGCCGCCGGCATCTCGATCGCCGGCCGGTCGGCCCCGACGGCGCGGCGCACCGAGCGCAGGACCCGGCTCCCGGCGGTACGGCGGCGCAGCAGGTCGCTGCGGGTCACGACCCCGACCAGCACCCCGCGGTCCACGATCGGCATCACCCGTAGCTCGCCGTAGGCGCGCAGGCGGTGCGCGAGGATCGCGATGTTGGCCGTCGGCGACATGTAGAGCACGTCGCGGGTCATCACGTCGGCGACGGTGGCGGCGTCCGGGTCGTCGCGATGACGCAGCAGGTCCACCAGGCTGACGATGCCGACCAGCCGGAACGCACGGTCGACCACGGGCAGGGCGCTGTAGCGGAACTCCGCCATCCGCTGTTCGGCCCGCGACAGGGGCGCGTCCTCCCAGATCGTGACGACACGTTCGGTCATGATCTCGCGGGCCCGCAGAACCATGGCCCGACCGTATCCCCCTCGTGGGGGGGGGTGGGGAGCGCCCGCCGCAAGGAGCCCCGCCCGCCCGCGGCCACG
>JAKDNL010000756.1 GCA_030451825.1 Pseudonocardia sp.
CGATGCCCCTGCCGGCCGCATCCAGCAGGCCGAGCAGCGGCACCAGCAGCTCGGCGTCCATCGGGGCGCCGAGCGCGCCGGCCAGCACCAGCTCGCGCACCCGCGGGTCCTGGCCGTCCACCGTGTAGCCGATCTGTTCGGCCAGCGCCGGCGGCAGCCGCAACGACCCGGTGGGAGCGGGGCGGCCGTCGCCCTCGGTCAGGCGCGCGGTGTCCTCACCGGCCTCGTCCCGCATCGCGTCGAGGAGGCGGTCGGCGAGCAGCGGCGACCCGGCGGTGCTCTCGTGCACCAGCCGCACCAGCCAGCCGGCCGGGCGCCGTCCGAGCACGCGGGCGGCCCGGGCCGCGACCCCGGCCCGGTCCAGCGAGCCCAGCACCAGCGGCGGACGGGTCGCGGCCAGGGCGGCGCCGAGCCGGGCCACCGCGACCCCGCGCGGCCACGGACGGCGGGCCACCACGATCCGGGCGCCCGGCGTCGCGGCCCACCCGCGCAGGCGCTCCAGGACCGGCTCACCGAGCAGGTGGGCGTCGTCGACGAGCAGCGCGACGGCGGACGGGTCGTCGTCCCCGGGGTCGGTGCGCACCTCGACGCCGGCCGCGGCCCACGCGTCGGCGAGCACCCGCAGCGCGACCGACTTGCCGCTGCCGGCGGGCCCGACGACCCCGACCGTCCGCGGGGCGCCCGGCTCGGCGAGCACCTCGCTCGCCAGCCGCTGCGCCGCGGGGGCCCCGGCCAACGCGTCCGGGCCGGACGACGTGATCCCTGCCACGCTCCGCACGTCCGATCGCACCGTCGTGTGCCCCCTCCTCGGCTCCGGGGAGCGAGAGTAGCGGGTCCGGCGACCGCCATCGATCACGCCTACGGGATCCTGTGCGGGTGTCCGCCACCCGGGTGGACGGCCACCCGATCGAGGAGAAGGGCATGACCCACTGTGACGGACCGTCCTGGGCGATCGTGCTCGCGGGCGGTCGCGGGGCCCGGTTCGGACGGCTCAAGCAGTTCGAGTCACTCGATGGGATGCGTCTGGTCGACCACACCGTGAGCGCGGCGCGCCGGACCTGTGACAGGATCGTGCTGGTGCTGCCCGCGGGGGTGGACTGGGACGGCGAGCGCGTCGACGCGCTGGCCGTCGGCGGCGACCACCAGTCGGAGTCGCTGCGGGCCGCGCTGGCCGAGGTGCCCGACGACGCGCAGGTGCTTCTCGTCACGGATCCGGCACACCCCCTGGCTCCGGACCGGGTCTACACCGACGTGATCGCGGCCGTCCGGGCCGGGGCCGACGGCGCCGTCCCGGTGCTGCCCATGCTCGACGTCGTGCAGCGGGTGGTGGACGGGCAGGTGGTGGCGACGATACCCAAGGACGGCACGGTGATCACCCAGACACCGCAGGCGTTCCGGGCCTCGGTGCTGCGGTCCGCGCACGCCGGCCGGCCACGCCCGGTGGAGAACTCCGGGCTGCTCGTCGACCTGGGCCACCGGGTCGTCACGGTCCGCGGGGACCCGGCGAACCTGCACGTGGCCACGGACGACGATCTGGCCGCCCTGCGGCGCCTGGCGCGTCCGGCGGTTGCCAACGACGTGGACACACCGCTAGGAAAGATCCGGTCATGAGTCCGGTGACCGCACGAAACAGAGCAAGACAACCGCACCACAGACCTGGTCCGGACGATCACCACGGCAGCGTTCGCGTGCCGAGGAATCCGTCCGACCCCGGAGGCTCCCCATGCCCACGACCGACCCCAACACCCCTGTCGTCATCCTGTGCGGTGGCCAGGGCACCCGCATCCGCGAGGTGAGTGAACGACTGCCCAAGGCGATGGTGGACATCGGCGGGCGCCCGGTGATCTGGCACATCATGAAGCTCTACAGCCACTACGGGTTCCGGCGCTTCATCCTGTGCCTGGGCTACAAGAGCTGGGAGATCAAGCAGTTCTTCCTGGACACCCGCGCGCACCTGACGGACTTCACGCTGTCGCTGGCCGAGGGCGAGCACAGCCCCCGGTTCCACAACGACGCCGCCGACGAGAACTGGGAGATCACGTTCGCCGAGACCGGGCTGGACGCCGGCACCGGCGCCCGTCTGCGCCGGATCCGGCAGTACATCGACACCCCGCAGTTCATGCTCACCTACGGCGACGGTGTCGCCAACGTGGAGATCGACCAGCTGGTCAAGGCGCACGACAACGGCGGGCGGATCGGCACCGTCACCGGGGTCCACCCGACGTCGAAGTTCGGCGAGATGCACGTCGAGAACGACGTGGTCTCCGAGTTCAACGAGAAGCCCACGCAGGTCACCGGCTGGGTCAGCGGTGGGTACTTCATGTTCGAGCGGTCGTTCCTCGACGACTACCTCGACGACTCCGAGGACCTGTTCCTCGAACACGAGCCGCTCGGCCGCCTCGCCCGGGACGGGCAGCTGACCGTGAACCGGCACGAGGGCTTCTGGGCCGCGATGGACACCTACAAGGACTACCAGCTGCTCAACGAGCGCTGGTCCGGCGGTAACGCCCCGTGGAAGGTGTGGCGCGAGGACGGCCCGCGCTGGTGAGCGCCGGGCCCTCCCCGGGCCCTGTCAGACCGTGAGCAGCTCGGTGCTGCCCAGCCCGAGCGCGTCCAGGGTGCCGCGGACCTCACCGGCGTAGACCGGATTCATCAACAGCACGCTGCGCGGCGGGGTGCCGGTGAGGTCGTGCGGCGCGTGGATGGGCAGTCCGAGCCCGCCCATGTAGCGGCCCTGCAGGCCGGGATTGATGTCGACGACGGCCCG
>JAKDNL010000136.1 GCA_030451825.1 Pseudonocardia sp.
TCACCCGACCGCCCCGGACGACGCAGCCGGCGCACCTCGTCCGGTCCGACGCCGAGCTCGGCGAGCAACGCGTCGGTGTGCTCACCGTGCCCGGGTGCGCGGACGGGGCGGGGGGCGGTCTCGTCGAACTGCGCGGGCGCGGTGACAACGCGCAGGGTGCCGCCGTCGGCCGTGGCGAGGTCCGCGACGTAGCCGTTGACCTCGGCCTGCCGGTCGTGGGAGGCCTCGCCCGGGCTGGTGAAGCGGGCCCAGACACCGCGCTGGCGGGAGAGCCGCTGCGCGGCCTCCTCGATCGTCATGGCGCCGAAGGTCGCGTCGAGCTCCGCGACGCACGCGCGCGAGTGGGCCATCCGGGACGCGGCGTCCGCGAAGCGCGGGTCGGTGGCGAGCTCGGGCCGGCCGAGGGCCTCCGTGAGCGGGCCCCAGAACCGGTCCGACTCCAGCATCACCAGCACGACGGCACGGCCGTCGCCGGTGACGTAGCTCGCCGAGAGAGGGTTCGGTGCTGTCTCGTGGACGGGCGCGGCGATCTCGCCGGTGCCGTGGAGGTCGGCCGCGGACACGTGCGGGCCCATCGTCCACAGCCCGGCGGCGAGCAAGCTGACGTCGACGACCCGGGCGCGGCCGGTCCGCTCCCGGTCGAGCAGGGCTGCGGCAACCCCGCCAGCGAGGTGTGCACCGGCCTGGACGTCGCCGTAGCCGGGGCCCGGCAGCGGGAGCGGCAGGCCGCCGCCGGGCGGGCTGGTCACCTGACCGACCCCGGCGCGGGCCCAGAACGTGGCGCCGTCGTAGCCGCCGGCATCCGCCTCGGGCCCCCGCGGGCCCAGCCCGCTGCCCCGCACGTAGATCAGCCGCGGGTTGACCCCTCGCAGGTCCTCGACGTCGATCCCGAGCTTGCACCGCACGCCGGGCAGGTAGTTGGTGAGGAAGACGTCGGCGGTCTCGACCAGCCGCAGCAGCACGTCCCGGCCGTCCGGGGTAGACAGGTCCAGCGCGATGCCGCGCTTACCGCGGCTCGTGGTCTCGAGCATGAAGTTGGTGCTGTGCGACGCGGTCGGCAGCATCCCCGAGGCCACCAGACCGCGGATCGGGTCCCCGGTCCCCGGCCGCTCGATCTTGACGACCTCGGCGCCCCAGTCGGCGAGGACGACGCCCGCGGCCGGCACGAAGGCCCAGGTGGCCAGCTCCACGACCCGGATCCCGGTGAGTACTCCGGGCTCGTCGTCCACCACCCGTGCGCTGCCGGTGTCGGTCATCGTCGACCCTTCCCGTCGTCGGTTGTGGGGAGCGTATCCAGTTCGTACACGCTTTGTCAGAAAAAACTTTCCCACGGGCTCATCGTCAGGAAGGATCAGGAGTACGACAGCCACAACACGGGAGACAGTGATGGCGCATACGTCAGATATCGACAAGACCGTGGTGCTCTGCGTGGAGTGCCAGGGCGGGGCGGTGGGGGCAGAGGCCACCCTGTCCGCGCTCAAGGAGTCGACGGGCGCCCTCGTCGAGCACGTCGACTGCGTGCTGTCCGCGGCCCGCCTGGCCGGCGTGCGAGTGGTGCACGCGGTGTTCGAGGGCCACCTCGGCGGGCGGCGCACCGGGACCGCACCACTGTGGCGCGCCCTGGAGAAGGCGGACGCCGCGAACGCACCCGGACTGCCGGCGGCGTGCGTGGTGCCCGAGCTGCTCGCGGAGGGCGACCTGGTGCAGAACCGGCACCACGGCCTCTGGCCCACCCGCGGCACCGAGCTGCTGGACCTGCTGCACGGATTCGGCGCCGAGACCGTCGTGCTCGTGGGCGTCTCGGTCAACGTGGCCCTCACGCTCACCGCCGCCGACCTGCAGCACGCCGGGTTCCGCGTGGTCGTGCCGCGCGAGGCAGTCGGCGGCACCCCGCCGGAGTTCGTGGAGCTGGCGCTGCGCCACCAGCTCGCCATGCTGGCGAGGGTCTCGACGGTCGACGACGTCGTGTCTGCCTGGCCGGTCCCCGTCGCCGCGGAGCGGTGACCGGCACGGCCGCCGCCCGACCGGGCTCTCCACGAAGGCGGCGGCCGCACTGGTGTCCGGCACGTCGAGATGGGCGGTGAGACCGCCGTCGACGGGCCGCGCTCGGCGATGGTCCGCACCGTGGTGCCGACGATCACGGTATACCCGCTCGTCAGGCCGTCGCGGACCCGGCCTGGGCGGTGAGGACCTCCCGGTCCCAGTACTCGCGCCAGGAGCCGATCAGGCCATTCGCCGTCAGCTCGAACACCGCCGCCAGCGGGTAGGACACCCGGGTCGAAGTCCCCGCGAGCACGAAGCTGTCCTCCCGCTCGATGACGACGCGGTCCCCCGCCGCCGTCGTCGAACGGACCTCGCAGCGCAGGTCGGAGTAGTGGGCGGTCTGCCTGGTCAGCTCGGCGAGCACCGCCTCCCGGCCGCGGACGGTCTCGGCCGTGGGCACGTGGAAGCAGTACTCGGCGTCGGCATCGAACAGGGCGGCGAGCTCGACCCCGTGCTCGGCGGGGCCGCCCTCCTGCAGCAGCTCCAGCAGCCTGCGTACCGAGGTGCCGGAGGCGCTGCCCGTGCCGCTGACCGCCGGCAGTGCGGCCCCGTTCCAGTAGTCGCGGTTGGAGGTGATCCGGCCATCGCACACCGTGCCGTACGAGACGCCACGCAGGCCCATCGGTTGCATGACCCACTCGGCCGCGTAACTGTCCGGGCAGGCGTGGCTGCGCACCAGCTCGTAGCTCACCCCGGGGACCTTCTCGTTGCAGATCTCGACGAACTTCCGCACCTGGTGCGCACCCCGCGCGACGTGCCCCGCGGTGACGTCCTCGAACACGACGTCCTCGGCCATGAACGCCGCGACCCCGTCCGGGCTCTCGGCGTTCCACGCCGCGTAGTAGTCCTCGATCCAGCTCATCGCTCCCCCTCGCCCGTCATCCGGCGCACCAGCGCCGCCTTGCCGACCTTGCCCATCGCGTTGCGCGGCAGCACGTCGAGCACCTCGAGGCGCTCCGGTAGCTTCCGCGTGTTCAGCCCCCGTCCCACGAGGTACGCACAGACCTCCGACAGGGTCGGCGGCGCCGCCGGGCCCTCGGGGACCACGACCGCGCAGACCCGCTCCCCGGTGACCGGGTCCGGCACCCCGACGACCGTCCAGTCGCGCAGCCCGGGGAGC
Source organism: Pseudonocardia sp. (assembly GCA_030451825.1). Taxonomy (GTDB): domain Bacteria; phylum Actinomycetota; class Actinomycetes; order Mycobacteriales; family Pseudonocardiaceae; genus Pseudonocardia. Next base: position 3,164 of record JAKDNL010000136.1, read on the forward strand.
GTGGCGAGATGGTCCTCGACCTCCCGCGCCGACACGTTCTCCATGTTGCGGATGATCACGTCCTTGATCCGGCCGGTGATCGTGAGCGTGCCGTCGGTGCCGAGTACTGCAAGATCACCGGTCCGGAAATATCCCTGCTCGTCGAACGCCTCCGCGTCGAGGGCCGGGTCGACGTAGCCGACGGTCAGCTGCGGCGCGCGGATCCGCAGCTCGCCCTCCTCACCTGGAGCGGCCGCCGTGCCATCCGGCCGGACGATCAGGGTCTGCCCGCCGGGCCCCGGCCGGCCCTCGGTGGTGGCCAAGACCGCGTCGCCGTCGTCGGGGGCGGCCCATGCGAAGAACGGGCACTCCGTCAGCCCGTAGCCCGATGCGATCCCCGCTCCGCCCAGCTCGGCCCTCACCTCGCCGTGCAGACCGGCCGGGCGCGGTGCGCCGCCGATCAGGAACGCCTTGAGGTCGGGGAACAGCGGTTCACCGGGCCGCTCCCGCTGCAGCCGGAGGAACGCCTGGACGAACGGGGTCCCGTTACCGCCGTAGGTCATCCCGGCCTCGCGGAGCTGCCGGGCCGTCGACGCGGGCTCGAAGACCTCGGTGAGCACCAGCGCCGCGCCGCTGAGCAACGAGGCGAGCACGTGCAGCACCCCGCCGACGTGCGCGATCGGTGCCAGCGCCGCGATGCGGTCCTCCGGCAGCGGCCGGATGTGCTCGGTGTAGGTGCGTGCCGCGGCGAAGAGCCCGGCGTCGGTGTGTCTGGCGCCCTTGGGTGCCGACGTGGTGCCCGAGGTGTAGAAGACCCAGCGCACCGGTTCCGGGCCGGCCGGAGCCGCAACCGGCGCCGCCCCGCTCCCGGTGGGCAGATCGTCGTCGACGACGAGGACCCGCAGCCCCGGTGTCCGCCCGGCGATCGCGTGGGCCGCCTCGGCGTGGCCATAGCCGCGGAACGTGGTGGGGGCCAGGAGGAGGTCCGTGCCCACCTGCCGGCACACGAACTCCAGGTCGGGCTCGTGCAGCGACATGATGATCGGGTTCTGCACGGCCCCGAGCAGAGCGAGCGCACAGGTCGCCACCATCGTCTCGATCCGGCTCGGTAGCTGCCAGGACACCACCGCGCCCCGTCCGACCCCGAGTGCCGCGAACCCGGCCGCCGACCGCTGCACGGCGTCCCGGAAGCCGATGAAGGTGAGGCTGCGGCCATGTTCGTCGGTGGCCATCAGGCCGTCGGGGGTGGCCTCCGCCCGGTCGACAACGAGGTCCCAGACCGGCGATCCGGTGCGAACGGAGCTGCTCACGATGCCCGTACCCCCTCGGTCGTCCCCGCGGGGAGCTCGTCACCGGTCTCCCGGAGATCCGAGGGCCGGATGGCGAGCACCGCGGCGGTACCGATCAGCACGACCGCACCGACGAAGAACGCGGGGGCGTTGACGTCGCCGGTGACCGAGACCAGCCAGGTGGCGATGAGCGGCGCGCTCCCGCCCGCGATGACGACCCCGATGTTGTAGCCGAGTGCCACGCCCGAATACCGCACGTCCCGGTCGAACAGCCGTGGCATCAGGGCGAAGGTGGCGACCTGGATGGGCGCGTTCATCGCCACGAACACCAGGAAGACGACCGCGGTGAGGACGAGGCTGCCGGTGCCCATCGCGAGCATCACCGGATAGGCCACCAGCAGGTAGCCGATCAGCCCGATCAAGGCGACGCGTTTCACCCCGATCCGGTCCGCCCAGATCCCGCACAGCGGCGCGAACGGGGCGGACAGGAAGATTACCGCCATGGTGATCCACGCGACCGGTCCCTTCGGGTAGCCGAGGACGCCGACCAGGTGGATGGAGAAGTAGGTGAGGCCGATGTAGGTCGTCCCGTTGGCGACCAGGCTCAGGCCCGCGGTGAGCACCACGCCCCGCGGGCTGCGCCGGACCGCTTCCACCACCAGCAGGGGCCGGGGCGTGTCGTCCTGCACGACCGGGTCCTGCGGCACGCGGCGGCGGGCCCAGAGCGACAGCACCGTCAGCGGCACGGACACCAGGAACGGGATCCGCCAGCCCCACTCCGTCATCTGCTCGGGCGTGGTGAACGCAATCATCAGAGCGACGACGGCCGATGCCGTGCCGAATCCCAGAGTGCCGCCGATCCCCGGCGCACTGGCGTAGAGCGTCCGGCGCCGCGACGGGGCGAGCTCCGCGATCAGCGTTGTCGCACCCCCGATCTCGCCGCCGGCGCACAGTCCCTGCACCAGCCGCAGGGCGAGCAGCAGGACCGCGGCGGCTGCGCCGATCGAGGCGTGTGTGGGGAGCAGGCCGATCAGCGTGCTGGCGGCTCCCATGCAGACCACGGTCGCCACCAGCGCGGTCCGCCGGCCGTGCCGGTCGCCCAGGTGTCCGAACAGGAGCCCGCCGAGCGGCCTGACGACGTAGGCGGTACCGAACACCGCGAGGGTCGCCAGCAGCGACGCCGTCGGGTCGCCGCCCGGGAAGAACAGCGGGGCGATGGTGACCGAGACGTAGGCGTAGACGCTGAAGTCGAAGAACTCGATGAGCGTGCCGACGCCGCCCGCCAGCGCGGCCCGGCGCGCGTTCCGGTTCCGGTCGACCTCGTCGGGGTGTGCCGCGCTCACCGCATCCCAGCCAGGTGCCGGCCCGCGAGGAAGCCGAAGACCATGGCCGGAGCGAGGGTGCCGCCGGCGCCGCCATAGGTCATCCCGAACGGCGAGGCCATCACGTTCCCGGCCGCGTAGAGCCCCTCGACCGCCTGGCCGTCGAGGTCGAGTACCCGGGCGTCGACGTCCGTGCGCGGCCCGCCCTTCGTCCCCAGCGCGCCGCTGACCAGCGAGATCGCATGGAAGGGCGGCTCGGTGAGCGGGCCGAGGGTGGCCTCGGGTCGGCCCTTCAGGTGCGGGTCGCCCCACCAGCGGTCATGCGCGCTCTCCCCGCGATGGAAGTCCGGGTCGTGCCCGGCGGCGGCGTGAGCGTTCCAGCGCTCGACGGTCTCGGCGAACGCCTCGGGCGGAATCCCTAGGGTCTCGGCGAGCTCGCGCAGCGATCCCGCAGTGGTGAGCCACGGCGGCGGTTCCTCCCCCGGCGGGAACGGTCCGACCGTGCCGTAGCGGCGGAGGTACTCCTGGTCGAACACCAGCCAGCACGGCAGGTTGGCGTAGCGGAAGTCCGCGACGTCCTCGGCGTGGAAGGCCCCTCCGAAGGCGTTGTAGTTGGCGGCCTCGTTGGTGAAGCGCCGCCCGGTCCGGTTGACCATGATGGACCGCGGCCGGGTCCGGTCTGCGTTCACCATCACCCGGTTCATCGCGTTGACACCCGGCGGCAGGTCCGCGACCGGGCTCCACCACGCCTCCCGCATATTGCCCAGCGACACCCCGATCCGCATGGCCATGGTGAGCCCGTCACCCTCGCTCGTGGGCATCGTGACCGGATGGGTCAGCGGGCCGCGCAGGAATGCCTTCTTGTAGGCCTCGTTCCACTCGAACCCACCGGTGGCAAGCACGACCCCGCGGGTTGCCGTGACCTCCCGCCGGGTGCCGTCGACCTCCACGACCACTCCGGTGACCCGGCCCTCGACGCGCACGAGGTCCCGGGCGCGGGCCGACGTCACCGGCACGACGCCGAGGTCGAGGCAGGCCTTCAGCAGTCGACCGACGAGCGAATGCCCGCGGCCGCGCTCGTCGTGCACCTTCCGCCGCTCCAGCTCCTCGGCCGACGGCGGCTGCGGGACGGCCGCCCCGATCGGCGTCTCCTTCTGCACCAGAGCCAGTTCGGCGAAGTAGGGGCCGGGTGTGACCCGGTGCTGCCACTCGCCCAGCTCGTCGAACGGGAACAGCGGGGTCTCCAGCGTGCGACCGCCCTGCGGTTTCCCGCCCGGCCGTTCCGGGTGGTAGTCCGGGAAGCCCTCCGCCACGTAGAACTCGGTACCCGCCTTGGCGTCCAGGAAGGAGACCATCTCCGGGCCGGCGGTGACGAAGGCGCGGACCAGGTCCTCGTCCATCACGTCCCGGGAGAGCGACAGCAGGTACGTCATCGCCTCCTCCGCGCTGTCCGGCACCCCCACCGAGGGCATCAGCGGGTTGTTCGGGATCCAGACGTTGCCGCCGGACCAGGCGGTGGTGCCGCCGAGCTGGTCGGCCTTCTCGACCACCAGCACGCTCAGGCCCGCCGACGCGGCGGTGACGGCGGCGGAGAGCCCCGCCGCGCCGCTGCCGAGGACGACGACGTCGTAGGACGAATCTGCTGGCTTCACTGTCTCCGCCTCCGGGTCCGCCGCGGCCATGCGGCGCGTGTCAGGTGCATCCGGGACGCTGCGCCCCGGGTCGATCCGGTCAGCCGCCGACCGCGGCGGCCATCCCGGTGATCCAGTCCTCGACGGGTTCGTAGACGACCGTCGTCAGCGGCGTGCCGCCACCCGCGGCACCGGCCGCCAGCCACGTCCGGACCTCGTTGGCACCCGCTCCCGCGGCGGCGTGGGCCCCGTCGGTGAGGGCCGCCAGCTCGGCGCGGTCCCACCGGGCCAGTGCATCGAGGAAGGATGCGTCCCACTCCGGCCGGATCTTCGTCCGCGCGGCGGCGCGGCCCTCCTCGATCACCCGAGCCCGGGTCTCGGGGTCGATGTCCCAGGCGTCGAGCTCGAGGCTCGGCGGGGAGTGTGACAGCCCGCCCGTCCCGATCACGAGAACCTTCTCCGGCCTGTGGTCAAGGAAGGACGCCACCGCGTCGCCGAGGGTCAGCACCCGGGAGGCCTTGGGCAGCGGGGCGGTGGCGCAGTTGACCGCGACCGGGACGACGGGTCGTCCGTCGAGACCGCCGAGCAGGTCACGCAGCGGCTGGGCGAAGGCGTGGTCCAGCGTGACGTCCCGGCACACCGCGACGTCGATGCCCGCGGCGAGGAGGTGTTCGGCCAGCTCCCTGGCGGTCCCGGCGGGCACCTGCAGCTCGCCGCGCGGGTGCGGCCCCTCGGCCAGGATGCCGGCCGACAACGCGACCGCGAAGCTCGGCACGACCGTGGTGAAGGCACGGCGGTGGTCGCCGCCGAAGAGGACCACGAGATCCGGGTCGAAGGCCTCGACGATCCCCCGGGTGCGGGCGAGCCCCTCGCGGAACGTGATGCCCTGTTGCATCGCGAGGTCGCGTTCCATCCCCGGGCTGTGGCTTGCGCACACCACCAGTCGCCGATCAGTCATCGCGCGTCCTCCCTGACAGTCACTGTGAACACGCTGTCAGATGAAGTTGGCCGTTTCAAGCCGTCCGCGGCAACACACGGCGTATTTCTGCCCAATCGACCACGGCATGAATGATGACATAAACGTCAGACTGCTTGTACAGTCGCGATCGATCTGCACGTCGCTGCTCACCGCCGCTGTCGAAGGGGACGCGCCCATGCCGCTGCAGGACCACCACCAGATCGTCTCGGTCGACGACCACCTCATCGAGCACCCGCAGGTGTGGCAGAGCCGCCTGCCGGAGCGTCTCAAGGAGCGGGGCCCACGCATCGAGGAACAGGACGGCAAGCACGTCTGGCACTACGACGGGATGGTCTTCCCGACCGTCGGCCTCAACGCCGTCGCGGGCAAGCCGGCAGAACAGTGGGGCATGGATCCCGTCCGCTACGAGGACATGATCCCCGGCTGCTACGACCCCGCGGCCCGGGTCAAGGACATGGATCTCGACGGCGTCCAGACCGCCCTGTGCTTCCCGTCCTTCCCCGGCTTCGGTGGCGGAGTGTTCCAGCGCGCGGCCGACAAAGACCTCGCCCTGATCTGCGCGCAGGCCTGGAACGACTTCTACATCGACGAGTGGTGTGCCACCGCGCCGGACCGCTTCGTCCCGCTCTCGATCGTCCCGACCTGGGATCCCGAACTCGCCGCGAAGGAGATCCTGCGGACCGCGGCGAAGGGGTCGCGGACCATCTCGTTCCCCGACGCCCCGGTCGCGCTGGACCTGCCCTCGTTCCACTCCGACCACTGGGAGCCCGTCTGGAACGCATGCGAGGAGACCGGCACGGTCATGTCCCTACACTTCGGCTCCGGCAGCTTCGTGCCGGGCTTCTCGTTCGCCAAGTCGAAGGCGATGCCGGGCGAGATGGTCATGCCGGACGCACCGTTCGCCGTCGCGATCACTTTGTTCTCCACCAACCTGATGTGGACGCTCACCGACCTGCTGTTCTCCGGCGTGCTCCAGCGGCACCCGAAGCTGCAGTTCTCCCTGGCCGAGGGCGGGATCGGCTGGATCCCCTACATCCTCGAGCGCGCGGACTTCGTGTGGGAGCGGCACCGCCACTACCAGCACGACATCGACTTCCACAGCCGCCCGTCGGACCTCTACCGCGAGCACTTCTGGGGATGCTTCATCGACGACGACTTCGGCGTGAAGAACCGCTACGACGTCGGCATCGACCGCATCATGCTGGAGATCGACTTCCCGCACAGCGACTCGAACTGGCCCAACAGCCGCAAGCGCGCGGCAGAGGTGCTCGCCGACGTCCCGGACGACGAGGTCGTGAAGATCACCGAGACGAACGCCCGCACGATGCTGCGCTTCCCGCGCAGATCCTGACACGACCGTGCCGCCCGCCCCGCCCGGGCGGGCACCGGCGTCGGCTCAGCCCGCGGGCCCCTGCGGGAACTTCAGCAGCGACCCCGCGTCGACCCGGATCTGCTGCCGCGACGCCGGCCTGGACGGCCCCCTCGCCTCGAACGGGAAGTTCCAGGGCACGACGGCGGCGACGACCCCCATCGGTTCCTTCCACACCACCCGGCGGCTGGGCCCGAACAGGTTCGTGTCCGGCAGTTCGCGCTCCCACGCGAACGAGTCGATCAGCTCCAGTGGCGCGCGCAGGCCGTCGGCGAGCGGCCATTCCAGCTGTGCGATGTGTGTGATCGCCACCGGCGCACCTGCCTCGGCGACCAGCTCCGAGCGCAGCGCCTCCTTCTCGTCGTTCAGCGCGGCCTGCAGCTGGGCGAGGCACCGCCTGCGCAGCTCTCGGTCGGTCGCCCATCCGGACTCGTCGAAGGCCCTGCGCGCCGCCCCGACGGCCCGGCCCATGTCCTCGGGCCCGGCGTCGGCGGTCTGCCCGAGGACCTGCTCGGTCGCCGGGTCGATGTTGTCGTACCGCCGGCGGTCGGCGGCCTCGGTCAGGTGCCCGTCCACGAGGAGCCGCAGCTCCCCCGTCACACCGGCCGTGCCCGGTTCCGTCATGGCTGTCATGTCGTCCTCCGACGTCGTGGTTGTCCGGGTTCGTCGTCCGGTACGGCCCCGCTCAGGCCTGCGCGACGACCCCGTCGTCGAGCAGCCGGTCGACGGCCACCCCGCCGTAGCCGAGCTCGCTGAGGATCTCGCGCGTGTGTTCCCCGAGTGCGGGCCCCGGACGGCGGACGGACGGGAGCTCGTCGTCGAACTGGGCCGGGGCGGCGGCGAGCCGGACGTCCGGGTGCTCCGGGTGCTCCATCAGGTACCCGTTCGCGACGACGGCCGGATCGCTGGCGACCTCCACCGGCGAGGCGAACACCGAGAAGATGCAGTCCTGCGCGCGCAGGGCCTCCGCGAGCTCCTCATGCCCGAGCCCGCTCACCACCTTGCGGATCCGCTCGGCGATCTCGGGCCAGGCGGCCTTGCGGACCTCCCGGTCGGCGTAGGGCTCGGTGAGGTCGGTCAGGCCGAGTGCACGGCAGGCCTGTGCCCAGTACCGGTGCTCGTCGATCATCATCAGAGAGACCCACCGGCCATCGGCCGACCGGTACTGCCTCATCAGCGGCGTCAGCGTCGCCGGGTCGGCCATCGGCATCTGCTCGCCGGCCAGGGTGGCGTAGGCGAGGTCGGGCCCCAGCGTCCACACCGCCGAGCCCAACAGGGACACGTCGACGACGGTGCCCTTCCCGGTCCGCAGCGCGTGCACCAGCCCGGCACAGATCCCGCCGGCGAGGAACATCCCGCTCGGTCCGTCGCCGAGGGCGGGCCGCTGGCGGGTCGGGCTCGGGGCGTCCTCCTCGGTCAGCACGTGGGCCACGCCGCCGCGCGCCCAGTAGGACACGCCGTCGAACCCGCCCGCCTCGGCGTCGGCACCGCGCTGGCCCTGACCGTGTCCCTTCGCGTAGACGATCCTCGGGTTGATCGCCATGACGTCCCCGGGATCCGCCCGGAGCCTGCGCCGGACACGCGGGAGCTGGTTGGTGACGTAGACGTCGGACCGGGTGACCAGCTTCTCGAACACGGCGCGACCGGCCGGGGTCTCGACGTCGAGGGCGATCCCCCGCTTGTTGCGGTTGTAGAGCTCGAACTGGAAGTCGTAGCCGTCCTTCGTGGCCACCAGCCCGTTCGCGATGATCGTGCGCATGGCGTCGCCACGCAGGCGCTCGATCTTCACGACGTCGGCCCCGAGGTCGGCGAGGACGGCCGCGGCGGACGGCACGAAGCCGTGCTCGGAGAAGTCGAGGACAGCGATGCCCTCGAGGGGGCGGGTCATGGTCGGGCTCCCGTCGTCGGTACTGCGGTGCTCACGTGGTCACACATCGGCGAGCGGCCGGACGAGGTCCTCGCCCAGCGCACGCACGGTGTCCTCGGCGGCCGCCGGGTCGTCGCCGCGGACGACGAGGAGGATGCGGTCCGCGCCCTCGGCCCCCAGTGCCGCGGCATCGTCGCGCAGGCGGGCCGCATCCCAGCCCTCGCGGACGTCGAGCAGCGGCCACACGCCGGTCACGACCGCCTCGACGGCGTCGGCGGGGCGACCGGCGGCCACCGTCCGCTCCCGCAGGTTCTCGATCACCCGGGCGAGGTCTGCGCGGTGCAGCGGCGCGGTGCGCATCGTGCGGGCGAGCACGTCGGAGGTCAGGACGCCGATCCAGCCCGCACCGTGCCGCGCCGCCCGCTCGCGGCCCCACCGGCTGTTGCCGTGCACCCACAACGGCGGGCCGCCGGTACGCGCCGGGAGCGGCTGCGGCCGGGTGGCGCGCCCGTCCCCGCCGGGGATCGGGACGTCCTCTCCCCCGAACGCCGGGCGCAGCACGGCGAGGGCCTCGTCGAACAGCTCGCGGCGACGGTCGAAGTCCACGCCCAGTGCCGCGAACTCCGACCGCAGGTACCCCGTCCCGACGCCCAGCAGCAGCCGCCCCCCGCTGAGGGCGTCGAGGCTCGCGGCCTGGTGGGCGGTGGCGAGCGGCGGCCGGTACCCGAGCACGAGCACCAGCGTCAGCAGCCGGACCGTGCTGGTGACCGCCGCGCAGAAACCGAGCGCGGAGAACGGGTCCACCGTCCCCTCTCCGTCGGCGAGCACCCAGGCGGCGGACGGCGCCGGATGGTCGGTGAAGGCCAGCGCCCCGTAGCCGGACTCCTCCACCGCGCGGGCGAAGCGGGTGACGGCCGCCGGGGTGAGCAGCGCAGGGTTCCAGGCCGGATCGGCGGTGGCGTGCTGGACGTCGATCCTCACGGGGTGACCGCGACCCAGCCCGCGCCCGCAGCGGACCGGTGGGCGGCGTCGATGATCGCCAGGCTGAGCAGGCCGTCGGCGAAGGTCGGGACCGGTGTGTCGGCACCGTCGAACGCGGGCGCCCAGTCCTCGAGCATCAGCGCCATGGCCCGGCTCGCGACGCCGGCGAGCCCACCGGGCAGCTCCCCCGGCGCGACGGGCTCCCGCGGCGACGGGTCGAGCGGGGCCAGGCCGTCGCCATCGGCCCGTCCGGCCGCGTACCGGGTCTCGCGCAGCGTCCCGTCGCCGACGACGGTGCCGTCCGCCCCGAGGAGCTCGATCCGGACGTGGTCGGTGTGCGCGCCGACGGTCGACACGCTGAGTACCGCCAGCGCCCCGGAGGCCATACGCATCAGCAGGGCCGACGTGTCGTCGGCGGTGACGTGCAGCTCGCCGCCCTCCGGCAGGATGCGCACCGGCTCGCTGCTGTGCACCTCGGCACAGACGGCCTCCGGCGGCCCGAGAAGCGTGCACAGGTAGTCGAGGTCATGCACGAGCATCCCGGCGAGGTACCCCCCGCCCTGTGCGCGGTCGTACATCCACGCGGACTGCAGCGGCCGCCGCGACGGATGCCAGTACGACGCGCTCCGGCTGACCCGGGCCAGGTAGGGCCGCCCGAGCAGGCCATCGCGGACCGTCTCCTCGATCGCGAGCCAGTCGGCGCTCCAGCGGTTCTCGAAGCAGCAGCCGGTGGGTCTGCCCGAGGCGGCGGCCGCCTTGACCATCTCCCGGGCCTCGGCCGGGTCCCCGGCGAGCGGCTTCTCGCAGAGCACCGCCTTGCCGGCGTCGAGTGCGGCGAGGGCGATCTCGCGGTGTAGTCCCGTCGGCGTCGCGACGGAGACCACGTCGAGGTCGTCGCGACGCACTAAGTGGGTGAGTCCGTAAGTCCGTCGGGGGTCAGTCTGGGGTCAGCTGGGCCCGGC
>JAKDNL010000757.1 GCA_030451825.1 Pseudonocardia sp.
GCCGGCCCCGCACCCGGCGTCGCAGGCCCCCCGTGGTTACCGCCGGGGAGGCGGCGGTGGTGGACCGCAGGTGCGCCGGCCGAGAAACGTCCGGATGCCGACCGGGCTGCTGCGCGGTGGCCGTTGGAAGGCCGTGCTGGTCGTGCTGCTGGTCGCGATCGCCGGCTTCGGGGTCTACCTCGATGCGAACCTGACCCGGGTGGAGGCCCTGCCCGCCGACAGCGAGGCGTCCTCGGACGGCACCAACTACCTGATCGTCGGTTCGGACAGCCGCGACGGCCTGTCCTCCGAGGACGAGGAACGCCTGGCCACCGGTGACGCCGCGGGCCAGCGCACCGACACGATCATGCTGCTGCACACCGGCAGCTCCGGCGACGTCCTCGTCTCGATCCCGCGCGACTCCTACGTCCCGATCCCGGGCCATGGCAGCAACAAGATCAACGCCGCGTACGCGCTGGGCGGTCCGCAACTGCTCACCCAGACCGTGGAGAACGCGACCGGGCTGCGCATCAACCACTACGCCGAGGTCGGGTTCGGCGGTTTCGTCGGCGCGGTGGACGCGGTCGGCGGCGTCGACATGTGCGTGCCGGAGGCGATCGAGGACCCGAAGGCGGGCCTGAACATCTCCGAGGGCTGCCAGGAGCTCGACGGGCAGACCGCGCTCGGCTACGTGCGTACCCGGGCCACCGCCGGTTCCGACTTCGACCGCGTCGGCCGTCAGCGGGAGTTCCTGTCCGCGTTGATGGCCAAGGCCACCAGCCCGCTGACGATCATCAACCCGTTCCGGATGATCCCGCTGGCCTCGGCCATGACCGACACGATCACCGTGGACGAGAGCGACCACCTCTGGAACCTGGTCGGCCTGGCCTGGGGCATGAAGGGCGTCTCCGGCGGGGACGGGGTGACCACGACGGTCCCGGTCGCCCGCGGCGGCTCCGGCTCGACTCTGCGCTGGGACAAGTCGCGCGCGACGTCCTTCTGGGGCGCGCTGGCCAAGGACGAGGCCCCCTCGAAGGACGACCTCGGCCCCTGAGCCGGCCTCCGGCGCCGGTTGCGGGGTCAGGCCGTCTTGCGTGGGGTGCGCTTGCGGGTGGTGGTCTTCTTCTCGCCGTCCCCGGTGTCGGACCCGGCCTTCGACGAGCCGGCCTTCGACGAGCCGGCCTTCGACGAGCCGGCCTTCGGCGACTCGGACTTCGACCCGCGCGCGGCGTCGACGCTGGCCTGCAGGGCGGAGAGCAGGTCGCTCATCGAGTCGGCGCCGTCGTCGTGCTTCTCCGCGGCCGGCGCCGGGCGCGCGTCGCCGTGCTCCTTCTTGGACTCGATCAGCTCGACGACGGCGTCGCGGTAGTCGTCGTGGAAATCGGCCGGGTCGAAGTCCGCGCCCATGCTCTCCACCAGCGACGACGCCATCTGCAGCTCCTGCGGGCGCAGCTCGACGTCGGTGTCGAGGATGTCGAACTCCGGTTCGCGCACCTCGTCCGGCCAGAGCATCGTCTGCAGCACGATCGCCTTGCCGCGCACCCGCAGCAGCGCGATCGTCTCGCGCTGGCGCAGGGCGACCTTGACCACGGCCATCCGGTCGGTCTCGGTCAGCGCCTCGCGCAGCAGCGCGTAGGGCTTGGCCGCCTTCGTCTCCGGCTCCAGGAAGTAGCTCTTGTCGAACAGCAGGGGGTCGATCTGGTCGGCCGGGACGAACTCGATGACGTCGATCTCGTGCCCGGTGGCGACCGGCAGCGAGTTCAGGTCGTTCTCGTCCAGGGTGATCAGCTCGCCGTCGGGGGTCTCGTAGCCCTTGACGATGTCGGCGTACTCGACCTCCTCACCGCACACCTGGCAGGTCCGCTTGTAGCGGATCCGGCCGCCGTCGGCGCCGTGGACCTGGTGGAACCGGACGTCGTGGTTCGTCGTCGCCGAATACACCTTGATCGGTACGCTGACCAGGCCGAACGACACGGCCCCGCTCCAGATGGCACGCATGGTGCGATTCCCCTCCCCGGCGAGCCGGACGTGTCGCGGTGCTCCGGTCCCGGCCCGGCGGTGACAGCATGACGGTGTGTTGCCCATGCTCGCCACCCCCGGACCGCTCCCGACCGGCCCCGGGTGGCTGTTCGAGGTCAAGTGGGACGGCATGCGGGTGATCGCCGACGTCGCCGACGGGGTCCTCCGGCTGGCCACCCGCACCGGCCGCGACGTCACCGCGAACTTCCCCGAGCTGGCCGGCCTGCCCGGGCTCGCACCGGACGTCGCGCTCGACGGCGAGGTCGTACTGCTCGAGGGCGGTGTGCCCAGCTTCGCCGCGCTCGCACACCGGATGCACTCGCCCGCGTCGCCGTCGGTGGCCACCGCCCGCCCGGTCACGTTCATGGTGTTCGACGTGCTGCGCCTCTACGGGGTGGACCTGACCGACCGCCCGCTCTCCGAGCGCCGGGCCACCCTGGACCGCCTCGACCTCGACGGCCTGGACACCGTCGCGTCCTCCCCCCTCTACCCGGACGGGGCGGCGTTGCTGGCCGTCACCGGCGAGCGCGGGATGGAGGGCGTGGTGGCCAAGCGCGCCGACTCCCCGTACCGGGCGGGCCGGCGCAGCCCGAGCTGGGTCAAGGTCACCCACCGGTACTCGCAGACCTGCGTGATCGGCGGCTGGCGCGAGGAGCGCACCAGCGGACGGCGGATCGGTGCGCTGCTGCTCGGAGTTCCCGGCGACGACGACGGCGGGGGGCCGAGCGGGGGGCTGGCGTTCGCCGGTCGCGTCG
>JAKDNL010000758.1 GCA_030451825.1 Pseudonocardia sp.
TGGATGCATCACACGGTGTGCGGGTCGCGCCACAGGCGGTGCCGGGGTCCGTACGCGGCTCACTAGACTCACCGCAACTTCGGACGTGCGCCCTCGGGCCGGTGTCCGCACCGTGGGACTGAAGAGCGGCCGCCCGCGGGCCGGTGAGGAGATGCGATGGCGACGACCCAGACCACCGGTACGTCGGGGGGCGGCGATCAGGACGGGCCCGTCGAGCCGGACGAGCTCGTGCTCGCCGGTGAGTTCGACGCCCCGTCCCGCGATCAGTGGCTGGACGCGGTCGATCAGATCGTCCGCAAGTCCGGCCGGATCCGCGAGGACGCGCTGCTCGGCGCCGGGATGCAGAAGCTGTCCCGCACCAGCGCCGACGGGATCCGGGTCGCCCCGCTCTACGCCGCCGAGGACGTCGAGGGTCTGCCCGCCACCGGTGTGCCCGGCGCCTGGCCGTTCACCCGGGGCTCGCGCGCCGCCGGGCACGTCGCCGAGGGCTGGGACATCCGCCAGCGCCACGCCGGTACCGACCCGGCCACGGTATCCGCCGCCGTGATGGGCGACCTGGAGAACGGCGTCAACTCGGTCTGGCTCACCGCCGGCGCAGCCGGGGTCCCGACGGACAAGATCGGCGCCGTGCTCGCCGACGTCTACCTCGACCTCGCCCCGGTCGTCCTGGACGCGGGAGAGCAGGCGACCGAGGCCGCCGAGGCCTACCTCGCGCTGGCCGCCGAGCGCGGGATCGAGGACTCGGCCCTGCTGGGCACCCTCGGCCTGGACCCGATCGGCCTGCGCGCCCGCGCCGGTGACGGCCCGGCCGTCGACTCCGTGGTCGCGATCGCACAGCGCGTCGCATCGGACTTTCCGCTGGTCAAGGCGATCGTCGTGGACGCCACCCCGGTCCAGGAGGCCGGTGGGTCGGACGCGCAGGAGCTGGGCTTCTCGCTCGCCTCGGGCGTCGCCTACCTGCGTGCGCTGACCGGCGCGGGCATGAGCACTGCCGTCGCGGCGAACCTGCTCGAGTTCCGCTACGCCGCGCCCCCCGAGCAGTTCCCGACGATCGCGAAGCTGCGCGCCGCCCGCCGGCTCTGGGCCCGGGTGCTGCAGGCGTCCGGGACCACCGACGTCGCCCAGACCCAGCACGCCGTCGTCCCGCCGACGCTGTTCAGCCGCCGCGACCCGTGGGTGAACATGTTGCGCGGCACCGTCGCCGGGTTCGCCGCCGGAGTCGGTGGCGCGGACGCGGTCACGGTGCCGCCGTTCGACGTCGCGATCGGGGAGTCCGAGCCGTTCTCCCGCCGGGTCGCGCGCAACACCCAGGCGCTGCTGGTCGAGGAGTCGCACCTGGCGCAGGTGATCGACCCGGCCGGGGGATCCTGGTACGTCGAGCACCTGACCGACGACCTGGCGACGGCCGCGTGGGCGTTCTTCCAGGAGACCGAGGGCGCCGGCGGTGCGGTCGCGGCGCTGGACGCGGGCCTCGTCGCGGAGAGGACCGCCCAGGTCCGGGCGCGGCGCGAGCAGGCCGTGGCGACCAGGCGGTCCCCGCTGACCGGCGTCAGCGAGTTCCCGAACCTGGAGGAGCGCCCGGTCGAGCGCACCCCGCTGCCGGACCCGATCCGGCGCGGCGGGCTCCCGCTCTACCGGCCGTCGGAGGCCTACGAGGGCCACCGCGACCACTCCGACGAGATCCTGGCGCGGACGGGAGCACGGCCGTCGGCGTTCCTGGCCACGCTCGGCCCGCTCGCGGCCTACACCGCCCGCGTCGGGTTCGCCCGAAACCTGCTGCAGGCCGGCGGGATCGACGCTCCGGAGGCCGGGCCGACCGAGTCCGCCGGGGACGTCGCGACGGCCTTCGCCGGGGCCGCGAGCACGGTCGCGGTGCTGTGCTCGACCGACACGATCTACGCCGAGCGGGCCGCCGAGGCCGCCACCGCCCTGCGCGAGGCCGGCGCGGCGCGGATCCTGCTGGCAGGGAGTCCGACGGAGGAGGTCCCCGGCGTCGACGGGTACCTGTTCGCGGGCTGCGACGCCCTGAGCGTCATCGACGACGTGTACGCCGCCCTGGAGAGGCAGTCATGAGCATTCCCGACTTCACCGGCATCCCGCTCGCCTCGGACACCACGCCGGGCACCGACTGGGCCGCCGCGCTGCGCAGCTCCGGGCGCAACGGCGCCGACACGCCGTCGACCTGGGACGCGCCCGAGGGGATCGGCGTGAAGCCGCTCTATGTCCCCGGCGACGTCGCCGACCTGGACTTCCTGCGCACCTACCCGGGCATCACGCCGTACCTGCGCGGGCCCTACGCGACGATGTACACCAACCAGCCGTGGACGGTGCGCCAGTACGCCGGGTTCTCCACCGCGGCCGAGTCCAACGAGTTCTACCGCCGCAACCTGGCCGCGGGCCAGAAGGGCCTGTCGATCGCGTTCGACCTGGCCACCCACCGCGGCTACGACTCCGACCACCCGCGGGTCGGCGGCGACGTCGGCATGGCCGGCGTCGCGATCGACTCGATCCTGGACATGCGCCAGCTCTTCGACGGCATCCCGCTGGACAAGATGTCGGTGTCGATGACCATGAACGGTGCCGTGCTGCCGGTGCTCGCGCTCTACATCGTCGCGGCCGAGGAGCAGGGGGTGAGCCCTGACAAGCTCACGGGGACGATCCAGAACGACATCCTCAAGGAGTTCATGGTCCGCAACACCTACATCTACCCGCCGCAGCCCTCGATGCAGATCATCTCCGACATCTTCAGCT
>JAKDNL010000137.1 GCA_030451825.1 Pseudonocardia sp.
CCACCCCCCCCCCCCCCCCCCCGGGTGCCCGGCCTGTTCGCCGGGGGGGTTGTGGGGGGGGGGGGGGGGGGGCCCCCCCCCCCCCCCGCGGCCGCCCGTCCCGCGCGGCCTGAAGCAGATAGTCGTCGACGAACCGGGTCCGGATCACCGCATGCGACCAGAACGCCGTACCCCAGTCGGCCGGTCACCGCCTTCCGCGATGGCGGAGCGGTGCTCAGCGTTGAAGGTCCGCGGTGTGGCGGTCAGGAAGGCGTCCGCGTACGGGTCGTCGAAGAGCCGGTCGGCTCGGCGGCTCTCCTCCGCCCGCACCATCGCCGCGCCCAGCGCTGTCTTGCCCACACCAGCCCGTACGTCGCCTTCACCCATCGGTCAAGCATCTCGCGGTCGTCCAAGCATCTCGCGGTCGTCGGCCGGCTCCTCGGCGTCTTGGCGACCGATCGGCTCGCGGGTCGCCTATCGATCGCCGCTCCAGAGTGCAAGACGGTGCTATTCGAGGTTCACCTCGACGGTCTCGCAGCCGGCGGCGACCGCGATGGTCTCGAGGTCCTGGTCGACATCGCGGAGTCGCTGGCGGGTGATGGGCTGGAACGGCGAGACCGTCACCAGCAGGTGGTCGTGCGTGCGGCGGCCGCGCCAGGTGCCCGCGGCCTGTCCGTCGATCAGCACCAGGCCCGGGTTGGCCACGGCGCGCCACAACGCGCGGCGGTGCGCGGCGTCGGGCACCAGAGTCTCTCGGTCGCGCAGCTGGAGGAACGGGTCGTAGGGCGGAACCAGCCGTGCCCGCGGCGGCAGGGGAGGGGCGGCCAGCGCGTCGAGATCCTCGGTCAGCGCCATCGCCTTGGCAGAGGCCGTCGTCGGGGCGGGTGTCAGCTCGTCCTCGACCAGTCGCCAACACGTTTGGGCGTGGGACGTCTCGATGCCGGCCCAGTCCGCGAACGCCGCAGGCGTGGACGGCGCGAAGCGCGACAGGTACGACCGGACGAGCTCTGCGCGCTGGTCGTCGGTGGCCTTCCGGTGTCGACGAGGGCGCCAGCGCGCAGCCGGGGCCCACCGCCCAGCCCTGTCGGTGAGGAGGTCCGCGTCGAGCCGGACGCGGTGGGTCCAGACCAGCATCTTCACCAGTGTCTCGGAGGGATGCCGCCGCCCACAGCGTTGACAGTCCTGCATCGCCCGGTCCGGCACTCGCGGGGCGATCGCCTTGCCGACCTCGGCCTTGGTGAGCGGGCCGTCCTCACGGAGCCGCTCGACGGCGTACGGGGCCAGCTCGTGGGCCAGCGCAGCGACGCCGTCGCCGCCAGTGGCCTGGAGCAGAGCAGCGGTCACCAGCGGTTCCGCGTCCGGGGGCGCCAAGATCGCCGCCAGCCGCGGGCCCCACGTCGGCAGCAGGTCTCCTGCCCGGACCGCCTGTGTCAGGTCGCTGGGTTGCGGATCCATCCGTCGCAGCGCCAGCGCTTGGGCGGCTGCGAGGTCGGTGGTGTCCTGTAGGCCCAACCCGACCACGTTGGCGAGCTTTGCCCGCCGAGAGGCTCGCTCCACCATCCCGTGCCGCGACATCCGGAAGACCGTCGCCTCCCGCGCACCCACCGAGCGGGCCATCTCCCTAGCGGCCCGGGGTCGAGGCGGCGTCACCGTCGCTGTTGCTCGGTACCGGCGCCAGCGCAGCGATCCGGTAGCCACCGTCGTCGTGGCGCAGCAGGTAGCGGTAGCCGTCGAGCTGTTGTTTCGAGCCGTCCTCAGATGAGTAGATCCACCGCACGGCCACCCACAGCACACCGGGTGCCGCCCCGTCGTCGACGACGCGCACCTCGGGCGTAGCCACGGTGAAGCCCTCGGCGCGGTGCTGCTCCGCCGCGCCGGCAAATGCTCCCTTCACCGCTTCCCGGTCGGTGACAAGAATCGTCTCCGGCCCACCCAGCACCAGCGAGGGGTAGGTATACGCGTCGGCGACCGAATCGAGGTCACCCTCGGCCAGCGCGGCGCCGTAACGGATGAAGAACTCCTCAAGACCAGCATCGCGTGCCGCCATGGCTGCATCTTGCCAGTTGCCCATCATCAGGACACGCGGTCCGAACCGACATACTGCCCGGTCTCGGTGATGCCGACGGGGTAACCCCCACGCCGAACGGCTCGTGATGCGGCACGGTCGCCCGACGGTGAACCGGCCCGATCGCCGCAAGGGGATGGGCCTGTGAGACGCCGGCTCGGCCCCGGTGGCCGCGGCGCCCCAGCGAGATCGTGCTCGTGCTTGTCGAGTGTGAGTGCGGCGGTCTGACTGTCGGTGCGGGCACCTGCTGTGCTGGCCGATGAGACCTACGTACTGGTGCCCGGGGGCTGGCACGGCGGCTGGTGGTTCCAGCCGCTGGTGCGTCGCCCCCAAGAGGAACGGCCACCACGCGTATGCGATCACGTTGACCGGAGTCGGGGAACGACGACACTTGGCCACGACCTCGACGAACCTGGACACCCACATCCAGGACTCGAGCAACGTCCTGAAGTACGAGGACCTGCACGACGTCGTGCTGTGCGCCCACAGCTACGGGCGGCGCAACGGGAGTGTCGATCTCCACCGTCAGGTCTGCTGGCCCACGTCGGTGCTGGGGATCAACGACATACTCAATCGGGCGCGTCGCGTGCAGGAACCCCCGCACCGCGCCCGTCCACGACGACTGCCGCGACGCTGCACACCTTCAGCTTGAGCGCGCCCGACGGATCAGCGACCGATCCGCTCGCTCCACGTAGTACCCCTGGCCGGGGAGTCTCGCCGCGTGTGGTGTCTACGGCGGGTCGGCCCGTCGACGAACCACATGATCACGGCGAAGAGGGCGGTCGCCAGCAGCCCCTGCTGCACGCTCTCGGTCGGGCCCAGGCTCCCCACCGGGGTCAGGAACATCAGGCCGGTGAAGACGCCCCAGAACCCCGCGGCCCCGTTGCCCCACCGCACCACACCCGGCTGCAGGAGCCCGTCTCGTCGCCAGCGCCGCAGCGTTGCCAGCTGCAGGACCAGCACCGCCACGACCAGAGCAGCAACCGTCATCCCGCGCGCGAGATCGCTCAGCGGCAGCAGCAGGCTCACGACGACCAGCGCGCTGAGCACCAGCTGGACGAGCGCAATCAGCGGGGCCCTCGACGCCCGTACGATCCGCTTATCCCCCGTGTCTGCCATTGCGGCCGGATGCTATACAGCATCAGCAGCGCAGTCAGCTCGAGCTCGTGGTCGTTGTGGCGTCGGACGACGTTGTTGATGATCGCGTGCACGGTCAGCCGGTCGGCCTGCCGCTCGCGAGCGGCGAGGAAGCCAGCGATCTCGCCGTGACTGCGCAACGCGGTTCGTCTCCGGGATGTCCTGGCTGAGGCATTCAGACAGTCCCAATACCCGACGTCGCCAGTCCGATCCCGCTACAACCTCGATCGACACGCCACCTACGCCGTCACCGCCTACCTCGCCGACGACACCACCCCGGCTGCGCCGCACTGAGCGAGACCGCGGGCGGCCGCGCCATGGTGGGAGGGTGGTTGAGGTAAGGGTTGTCCGACTGCTGTGGGCCGGGGCCGAGGCGTTCAAGCAGCAACTCGTGGCGGTGACAGAGCCACAATGGGGCTGGCCGACTCCGTGCGAGGGCTGGACGGTACATGACCTCGTGAAGCACGTGGTTGCGGGCAACGAGATGGCGATCGGACTCCTCGGCGGGCGCCCGGCACGGTCGCTGGCGGGGTCGTCGGGGACAGACCGGGGGCTCGCGGCGGCGTTCGCCGAAACGTGCGTGGGCCAAGCCGAGGCGTTCACGGCGGCGGCGCCGGAGGTGCTGGTGGCGCACCCGGCTGAGCAGATCACGGCGGCGGAGTTCGCGATCTATCGGTGTGCCGACATCGTCGTGCACGCCTGGGACCTCGGCCGAGCGATCGGTGCCGATGACGCCATCGCCCCGGAGCTGGTCGACCAGGTCGTGGCACCCTACGTCGACTGGGTGCAGACGCTCGATGTCGCCGGTGTGTTCGCCGCCGCCCCGCCGGGGGTCTGCGGAGAGTCCCGCCAGGATCAGCTGCTGCGCCAGCTTGGCCGGACGCCGTAACAGCGCCATGACAGTATGCGGCTCCGCTGGGTCGACCCTGCGGTGCCGCCGCTCTGGTGAGGGCCTGGAACCTAGCGATCAGGACGGCTTGACGAGTCGCTCCAGTCGACGGGTGGTGGGCCAGCGGACCTTGGTCGCCCAGCCGAGCGTCTCGAAGCCGCGGATCACCACCGCCGAGATGTCGACCTGGCCCTTCTTCACGCCGTGCCGGGCGCAGGTCGGGTCGGCGTGGTGCAAGTCTGTGTGCTTGGCCGGTGTTCGGCGACTGTGCTGGCGCAGCAGTAGGACGAGACCGAGCAGGACGGCGGCGCCAGCGGCGACGCTGAGCCCGAGGGTGATGTCCTCGCGTAGGGCGGCGGTGGCCGCGTAGCCGGTGCCGGTCAGGGTGGCGGCCCAGGCGATCGCGGAGGGGGTGTGGGCAGCGGTGAACCGACGGTGCTGCATCTGGGACCAGCCGGCGGCGCGTGGGACGAGTAGCCGGCCGCTGGCCAGCCATTGGGCCGCCAGGACGGTCGCGACCGGTCGTTGGCGGATGCCTCGCCGCAGCGGCGGCCATGGCCCGGTCGGGAGTCGGGACAGGCCGGCGAAGGGCGCGGTTCGGTGTCGGCGTCGATGTCCGAGCCAGTAGCCGAGCTGACCGCCGGCGAGGGTGCCGAGTGCGGCGCCGGCGCTGGCGGCGGGCAGCGTGATCGCGCCGGTCTGTGCGGCGGCGCCGGCCGCGAGTGTGATGGCGGTTCCCGGGATCGCGACACCGACGAGGAGACCGGATTCGACGGTGAGCCCGACTGCGACGGCCATGAGCAGCAGCGGACCGGGCAAGGCGTGGATAGCCGCGAGCAGTTCAGTCATCGTCACCGCCGGACGCGCGGGCCGCGGCAGATCAGCAGCCGGGCGGGCGGCAGGCTCGCCCAGGTGGTCGCGGTGGGCACGACCTCGGTGAACGAGGCGTCGAGCAGGCGCCGGAAGCGCCGCGATCCAGGGTTGAGCCGGCTCGGGCGGTAGGCGATGGTCGTGAACACCCCGGACGGCGCCAAGGCCGAGCACACCTTGGACAGGACGCGTCGGGCGAAGTCGGGGTCGAAGTTGCTCCAGGGCAGGGAGCTGACGATCACATCGACCTCGTCCAGGCCCGCGCCAGCCAGATGCGCGGTGAGCTCGGCGGCATCCCCCACAACCCGCAGCGCCTGCGGAGCCGCACCGGCAACAGCGGCCAGCAGGGTGGGGTCGCGCTCGAGTGCGACGTGCACGGCCCGGGGACCGAGGCGAGGTCGGATCGCTGCGCTGATCGCCCCGGTGCCCGCGCCGAGTTCGAGGACCCGCAGCCCCGCGGTGGCAGGGATCAGCGCGGCCTGCCGGGTGGCCAGGGTGGTCGAGGTCGGTGCGATCGCGCCGATCGTGGCCTGATCGGTGAGGGCGCGACGCAGAAAGATCGCCCGGCCGGTGGGTCGGGATGGCGCCTGACGGCGGGGGGTCGACATCGTGGGCCCGTCCTTGCCTGGAGCGGTCGTCGGTACGGGCCCAGCCTGCGGCTGGGGACCAGCCGGGCACTGCAGTGTTGGGTCTCGGACTTGCGGGGTTTGACCCCCATCCTCGCTGGGGTCTATCTCCCCGCGGGCCGGGGAGATAGATCCCTGGCCTCGGTCGCGGCCGGCGGCGACGATGAGACAGTCCGACGAAGGAGGCCACAGGTGCGGGATCTGCTCGGCCGCGCAGCGCGGGCCGTGCTGGGCGTGGTCCGCAACATCCTGCTGGCGGTGCCGACTCTGGCGCTGCTGCTGCTCGTGCTGGTCGGGTCCGCTCTGATTCCGGTGTTCGGGATCGGTGGCCCGGTGCTCGTGGAGGTTCTCGGGCTGGTGCGGGCCGCGGCATCCTGGCAGCGTCGCTGGGCGGGTCGGGTGCTGGGCGTCGAGGTGCCCGCTCCCTACTCGTTGGATGATCCGTTCGGTCCCGGCGGCAGTGGTGGCACGGTCTGGGCTCGGCTGGGGCGCGAGCTGCGAGCGGCGACGACGTGGCGCCACCTGGGCTGGCTGGCGTGGCAGTCGCTGGCTGGCCCGCTGGCCGGCGGTGTCCTAGCGGTGCTGGGCTACGCCGCGTACGTGATCCTGTTGTCACCCGACACGGGCGCCGGCTACGTCCTGAGCAGCGTGTTGATGCTGCTGATGCTCGCCATCGCCGTGCTGGTGGCGATCCCGCTGCACCGGGGGCAGGCGGTGGTGTCACGGTGGTGGCTGGCCGGACCGGGGGATCGCAGCGCGGCGTCGGCGAGGATCCGCGAGCTGACCCGGACCCGCGCGAGCACCGTGGACGCGCAGGCCGCCGAGCTGCGCCGCATCGAGCGCGACCTGCACGACGGCACCCAGGCCCGGCTGGTATCTCTGGGCCTGTCCATCGGCCTGGCACGCGCCCAGCTGCGGGACTCGCCACAGGCCGACGCGCTGCTCGTGGAGACCCAACAGGCGGTGCGAACCGCCCTCGACGAGCTGCGTGCCCTGGTCCGTGGCATCCACCCGCCGGTGCTGGCCGAGCGCGGTCTGGCCGGCGCCGTCGAGGCCCTCGCCGTGAGCGCTGCGGTCCCGGTCACGGCCCGATTCACCCTACCCGGACGGTTCGAGCCCGCGGTCGAGTCCGCGGTGTACTTCGCCGCCGCTGAGGCACTGACCAACATCAGCCGCCACGCCCACGCCGAGCACGCCCGCCTCGAGTTGACCTACCAGCATGATCGTCTCCAGCTGGTCGTGGTTGATGACGGTACCGGTGGGGCCGACGCCGAGCGCGGATCCGGCCTGCGCGGTATCGGTGATCGCCTCGCCGCCTTTGACGGCACCATGACCGTCACCAGCCCCCATGGGGGGCCAACCGAGATTCGGATGGAGCTACCGTGCGTGCCGTTGTCGCCGAGGACCTCGCCCTGCTCCGCGACGGGATCACCCGCCTGCTCGAATCCCGCGGCATCACCGTCGTCGACGCCGTAGCCACCGGCCCGCTGCTCGTCGACGCCTTGGCCCGCCACCGGCCCGACATCGCCGTGATCGACGTGCGCCTGCCCCCGACGTTCACCGACGAAGGCCTACGCGCCGCCATCGGCGCCCGCGCCGCGGGGCCGGGCTTGCCGGTGCTGATCCTGTCCCAGCACGTCGAACAGCTCTACGCACGCGAGCTGCTCGCCGACGGGGCAGGCGCGGTCGGCTACCTGCTCAAGGACCGTGTCATGGACGTCGACCAGTTCCTCGACGCCATCGACCGGATCGCCGCCGGCGGGACCGCCATGGACCCCGAAGTCATCTCCCAACTCCTGACCCGACACCGCGCCCACGACCCGCTGGGCACCCTCACTGAGCGCGAACACGCCGTGCTGGCCCTGATGGCCGAAGGGCGCACCAACGCCGGCGTCGCCAGACGGCTCTCGATCGCGGACAAGACCGTCAGCAAGAGCATCAACACCCTGTTCGACAAGCTCGGCCTCGCCCCCAGCGACGACGACAACCGCCGCGTCCTCGCGATCCTCGCCTACCTCGACCGCCACGGCGCGGGCAGCTGAGGCGGGGAACCCCCTACAGCAACCGCTTGGAAGACCCGGTAGGGGATGGGCGGCGAGACGTCGAGGTTGACGCATTCAGACAGTTCCAATACCCGACGTCGCCAGTCCGAGCCCGGCACAACCTGGATCGGCACCCCAGCTACGCCGTATCCACCTTCTACGCCACCGGCCGGTCCCCCGAGACGACAGGCCGGGACAGCTGACCCGGGGGTGGTGTGAACCGCCCTGGGCTCCACATCGCGGGGTCCTGCCGGGCTGCTGCCCCGGGCCACCCCTGGTTAGCCGTCGTCGTGCTCGTTCGGCTCGTGGTCGTCTGGCTCGAGCGTGATTCCGGCCTGATCGAGCAGCGCCTGGACAGCGCGCTTGAGCCACCGCACGTCCTCGCGGGTCTCGATCACCGTGGTCACGATCGCGGTGACATCCTCCTCGGTCCGCTGGGCGCGGGACTCGAGTCCGCGCACTCTGGCTTCGAGGTCGGCGAAGGTGGTGGCCACGACGGCGATCCTCTCACCCCGGTCCCGGCGGCGGCGACGGCGGTGCGGTCAGATCGAGGTAGTCGGGTTCGGGCGGGGCGGCATCGGGAAATCGGTCGCAGTGGCGCTCCGATGATCCTTACGGTCGCGATCATGCCGTTTGAGCACCCGCAGGCCTACCTGGTCGGTATCGCCGGACTGGCGCTGTTGCGCGCATGGGCCGGCGAGCATGGCGAGGACTTCGTCCGTGCCCGGTTGGACGAGGCGCGTCAAGTACTGGCCGAGGACGAGCTGGACCGGACTGCGGTACACGTCGACTCGGTGGACACGGTCACCGGTTATCGACGGTGGGCAGAGACCTACGACGACCCGAGCAACGCCGCATTCGGGCTCGAGGAGCCGGCTGTGCGCGCCATCCTCGACGGGCTCACGCCCGGAGTCGCGCTCGACGCCGCCTGCGGCACCGGGCGCCACGCAGAGCACCTCGCGGCCACCGGGCACCACGTCATCGGGATCGACAGCAGCCCGGAGATGCTCGACCACGCCCGCCGGAAGGTCCCGTCGGCGGACCTGCGCCTGGGCACTCTCGAGCAACTCCCCCTCGACGACGCCTCGGTCGACCTGGCGGTGTGCGCCTTGGCGTTCGCCCATCTCCCCGATCCAGGTCCGGCGATCGCTGAGTTGGCCCGTGTGCTGCGCCCGGGCGGGCATCTGGTGATCTCCGACGTGCATCACGAGGCGGTGCTGCGCGGATCGGTGCCGCCGGTGCTCATCGACGGGCGCCCCGCCCGGCTACGCAACCACCGTCACTACCCGGCCGAGTTCGTCCGCCCCGCCCTGGCCCACGGGCTACGTGTGCTCGACTGCCAGGAACCGAGGCTCTCACCCCCGCCGCCGCAACCGGCCGCCGAGGACCCCGGACCGTGGACGGCGTGGCCGTGGTCGCTCGCGGCGATGCTCCCGGCCGCGGTCGCGGCCGCCAACGAGAACGTGCCAGGTGTCATCGTGTGGCACTTCGACAAGCCCGCATGATCCGAAGCCGAAGCAGTGCCCAGGGTGCGATCCCTCAGTCTCAGCTGCTCAATGCGCTGCCCCGGGGTCGTGCCCGCTCCTCCCCGTTCCCCTCAGACCGAGTTCAGCCAGAGGTCAGCGGCAAGGAAGAAGCCCAGCGCAGCGACGCCCCAGCGTACGACGCTCGGCGGTAAATGCCGAGCAATGACCGGCCCGGTCGTACTACCGGCGAACAGTCCGATGGCGAGTGGCACGACCGCCATCCACTCGATCGGAGTGGCGACGGCGAACACGACGGCCGAGACCAGGGCCATCACCGCGACGAGGACGTTCTTCATCGCATTCGCTTCCGGTAGGCGGTCGTCGACGACAACCAAAAGCAGGGCGAGCAGCATGATCCCCGAGCCCGCACCGAAGTACCCGGAGTACAGGGAGACCAGACCGAGGAGAGGCAGCGTCAAGCTCCGTATACGGGTCGGTTCTCGTGCAGCTGCGGCCGTGAGCCGAGGTTGAAGAAGCAAGGCAAGCGAGGCAAGGGCAACAAGGTAGGGAACAATCAGCGAGAAGACCCCGGGCGGCGTCAGCAACAGGAGCAACGAACCAGCCGCAGCAGCCAGGATGGCTGACGGCAACGCTTGCCGGAGGGGAGCCGCGACCGAACGGAGTTCGCTCCTGCTGGTCAGTGCAGCCCCGGGACCGGAGCCAACCACCGCAACCAGGTTGGCCACGGTGGCCGGGAGAGGCGGCAGACCGACCGCCAGCAGCGCCGAGTACGACACCAACGACGTGATGCCGCCCGCCGCGCCAAGCGCTCCGGCAGCGACGCCGGCGAGCGCAAGCACCAGCGACTGGCCGAGGGACAGCGACATCACGGGCAGTCTGACAGGTGCAGCACGATCGTTTGCTGAGGTCAACGGACGCCACTGGAGAAGCCTGGCTGCCGTCTCGGCGCGCCGTGAGGAGATCACCACCCGTTACCCCCGCCGCGCTCCCCTGATCTCCGAAGCGCTGTCGGGTCCGGGCGGAGCCCGGAGGAGTTCGACTCAGGCGCGATGAGCGCCGCCCTCTGATGTCCGCCACGATCTGGGTATGGCCGACCCCGAGGAACCCCTGAGCGGGGGTAATACCAGCACAGGTGTCACCCGTGTCGGCAAGACCGTGCGGAAGCCATCTGGACCGCACACCCCGGCGGTCCACGCGTTGCTGCGCCACCTCCACACGGTCGGTTTCGACAGGGTCCCGCGCGCCCTCGGGATCGACGACGACGGCCGGGAGGTCCTCTCCTTCGTTTCCGGGGTGACCGTTCATCCGGACCACAATGACGCGCTCGACTCGCCGCACGCCCTTACCGAGGTCGGCCGGATGATCCGTCGGTTCCACGACGCGTCGGCCGAGTTCGTCCCACCGAACGACGCCCGGTGGCAGGTGTGGATCCCTGACGTGGGCGCTGACCTCGTCGTTCACCACGACCTAGCGGCCTGGAATCTGGTAGCTGACTCACAAGCCGGCTGGGGCCTCATCGACTGGGACACCGCGGCTCCTGGAACGAGACTGTGGGATCTCGCCTACGCGGCGCATAGCCTCGTGCCGCTGTCTGCGAGTCCCGAATGGTCGCGATCCGATGCGGCGGATCGCTTGCGCGTTCTAATCGACGCCTATGACCTCGACGAGTCCGATCGGCGATCGCTGGTGGCTCTGCTCCCCGAGAGGACTCGATCGACGTACCGGCTGTTGGCGGAGGGTGCAGTCACGAAGACACAACCGTGGGCGTCGTTATGGGCAGATGGCCACGGTGAGGTCTGGGGCCGCAACACCGCGTACATCGAGGCTCGCACAGCGGAATGGCTGGCTGCGCTGATCGACTCTTGAGACAGGGCTCGCCTACGTCGGTCGTGGCCGGCCCCGCGGGGCCGGAGGCGGCGCCTGATCCTCAAAGAAGCGGGATTCGGCAGCACGCGAACGTGACGGGCTGACGATCGCGGCACCGTACGGTGCACCGGGTCGGCGTTGCCGGCAGATCCTGGGGGGAGGTGATCGGTGTGCGAGCAGGCCCTCGACGGGAAACCGTGGACGGCGTGGGTGCTCGACGCCTACCGGCACGTCCACGCTCGGCTCACCGAAGCGGCGCCGTACCCCCGGTGGACGGAGCACGATCAGCCCTCGGCCAAGATCCGAGTCGGAGTAGGCGAAGGCTGCGCGCCACGGCTACACGGCCGTGATCCGCCCGCGTCATCCCGTACGGTGACTGTCGTGGATTCCTTGATCGTGCGGCCCCGCACCGCCTGAGGCGGTGCACTCCGCCGTCCGACCCGTTGCCGGTCCGACGGCCTCTCACCCGTGTCGACATGGGCTCGATGTGTAGACGTGTCACCGCCGCCGCCGTGTTCCCTCACCAGCACTCAGGGACAACGCGCACGTGGAGACCCCACCCGTCGGCCGCCAGGCCGACGCTTCCCCCGTCACCGACCACCGATCGGCGCTGGATGCAGTCGCCCGCTGGTTGACCTGCCCACACTGCAACTCGGCACCGCTTCACCGCGACGGACGCAGCCTCCGCTGCCCGGGCGGGCACTCGTTCGACATCGCCCGCCAGGGATATGCCTCCTTGCTCTCGGGCCGGCGACGCCATCGTGGTGATGACGCCGCGATGGTCGCCGCCCGCGAGGCCTTCCTCGACGGGGATCACTACCGGCCGCTGCGCTCGACGATCACCGCCCTCGCCGCCGAACACGCGCCACGACCAAGCCGGCTCGTCGTCGACCTCGTCGGCGGGACCGGCCACTACCTCTCCCCGGTCCTCGACGCCCTCCCGATATCGTGGGGTCTCACGGTGGATCTCTCCGCAGCGGCGCTGCGCCGCGCGAGCAGGACGCACCAACGCGCCGCCGCCCTCGCCGCCGACGTCTGGGGACCGTTGCCGCTGGCCAGGCGGACGGCAGGAGTGGTGCTCAGCGTCTTCGGGCCGCGCAACATCGCCGAGATCGACCGGATCCTGGACGCAGACGGCATCCTCGTCCTCGCCACCGCGGGACCCGAACATCTGCAGGAGCTGCGCGACCGGCTCGGGATGATCGGGGTCGACCCCCGCAAGACCGACCGGCTGCGACATGCGCTCGCCGGGTTCACCCCGATCGTCGAGGACACGGTGCGGTGGCGGTTGGCCCTGCAGCACGACGAGGTGCGGGCGCTGGCGGCGATGGGGCCCGGTTCCCATCATCTCGACGTCGGGCAGCGGGAACGGGCGGTCGACGCGCTACCCGATCTGACCGGGATCACAGCCGTGATCAACGTGGCAGTGCTGCGGCGCCGACGCTGAACCAGGAGCGGCCACCCGCTGCACCGCGGTCGGGCCGGACGGGCCGACACCCGGCCTCGCGCCGACCCGGCACCGGCGGACAGTGTGCCGGCCCGGCAGCCGAGCCGGGTCGCTACGTTGCGGCCATGCAGGACCGACCGACAGCCCGCCCGCTCATGGACCTGGCCGACCTGGCCACACCGATGTCGATCCGCGTGGCCGCGACCCTCGGCCTGGCCGACCGCGCGGGCACCGAGGGGGCGACGGCCGACCGGCTCGCCACCGACACCGGATCACACGAGCCAGCCCTGCGCCGCCTGCTCGACCACCTCGTCAGCGTGGGGGTGTTCGCCCCCGCCCCGGACACCGACCGCTACCGGCCCACGAGCCTCGGCGCGCAGATTAGCGCCGACGCCCCGGAGGGGGTCTCGCTCCTGCTCGACATCGACACCGCCGGCGGGCGCGGCGAGCTCGCCTTCGTCGATCTGCTGCACACCGTCACCACCGGCGGCTCCGCCTACGCACACCGCTACGGCCGCGGTTTCTGGGACGACCTGGACGCCCACCCGCACCTGCGGCGCAGCTTCGACGCCCAGATGAACTGGCGGTTCCGGCAGCAGGCTCCACAGATCGCCGAGCGATTCGACTGGAGCCGTTTCCCCCGGATCCTCGACGTGGGCGGCGGCGACGGTGCCCTCCTGCGCGCGATTCTGCGGGCACACCCCGACGTGCGCGGGCGGATCCTCGACCTGGAACCGACCGCTGACGCCGCCGCCTGCCGTATCGCCGCGGACGACCTGGCAGATCGGGCCGGCGCTGTGGCGGGCAGCTTCTTCGACCCCCTTCCCACCGGTGCCGACGTCTACCTGCTCTCCGACATCGTGCACGACTGGGACGACGACCACGCCCGGCAGATCCTCACCCGCTGTCGCGACGCCGCCGCCACCGACGATGCCGCGGTCGTCCTGATCGAGCCGGTGCGCGGCCACGGCGCCAGCACCGGGATCGACCTGTTCATGCTGCTGTGCTTCGGCGGCCGCGAACGCAGCATCGACGA
>JAKDNL010000759.1 GCA_030451825.1 Pseudonocardia sp.
TGGGTCGGGGGGGGGTGGTTTGGGGGGGGGGGGTTTTTTGTGGGGTGGTGTCTTGTCTTGCCCCCCCCCAGGAGGGGGCGGGGCCGGGACGCGCCCGTAGGGTCTGGCGGCATGGTGGTTTCCGCGCTACCCGCGCCGGGCACCCCGGCGCCGTCCGCGAAACGGCGCGGGGTGCTGTTCCCGGTCGCGGGGCTGGTGGTCCTCGCGTTCTGCGTGCTGATCACGATCGGCCTGGTCGAGCGCTCGGTCGGGCCGGCCGGGGTACTGCTCGGGACGCTCTGCGCGGTGCTACCGGTCGTCCCGGTCGTCGCCACGTTCCTCTGGGTGGACCGCTGGGAGCCCGAGCCTCCCCGGCTGCTGCTGGGGGCGTTCTTCTGGGGCGCCGGCCTCTCCACGCTGGTTGCGCTGCTGATCAACTCCAGCGCGTCCACCGTGCTGGACGCGGCGGCCGGGCGTGGTGCGGGGGACGTCCTGGCCCCGGTGCTGGTCGCGCCGGTCGTCGAGGAGGGCGTGAAGGGCCTGTTCCTGGTCGGGCTGCTGGTGTTCCGCCGCCGTGAGTTCGACGGCGTGGTGGACGGGATCGTCTACGCCGGCATCGTCGCGGCCGGGTTCGCGTTCACCGAGAACATCCTCTACCTGGGCCGGGCGGTGTCCGACCCGGAGACGGCCGGGGTCCTGGCCACCCTGTTCATGCGCGGGATCGCCTCGCCGTTCGCGCACCCCCTGTTCACGTGCATGATCGGGATCGGGGCGGGGATCGCGGTGGCCAGCCGGCACGTCGGGTTCCGGGTGCTGGCCGTGCTCATCGGCTACGCGGTCGCGATCGTGCTGCACGGACTGTGGAACGCCGCCTCGGTGTTCTCCTCCTCGCCCACGACGTTCTTCGAGATCTACGTGTTCGTGATGCTGCCGCTGTTCGTCGGCCTGATCGTGCTCGTGGTGTTCGCCCGCAGGCGCGAGGCGCGGATCGTCACCGCGGAGCTGCCCGGGTTCGCCGCCGCGGGCTGGATCGCGCCGAGCGAGGTCCCGCTGCTGGCCGACCTGTCGCGGCGTCGGGGCTGGCGTGCCCTGGTGCAGCGCCGATCCGGACGGTCGGCCGCCCGGGCCGTCGCCGACTACCAGGCCGCCGTCACCGAGCTCGCCTTCATGCGCAACCGGATCGACCGAGGTGCGGTACGGGAGACCGCCCGGACCGAGCACGAGGAGAAGCTGCGCGCCCTGCTCCGCGCCCGCGCGCGGGCGATCGGCATGCCGGACGCGCTGACCTCGGCCTGGCGCCTCCCGCCCCCGCCCGGCTGGGAACCGCCCCCACCTCCGAACCCGGACGGCGGCCACACCCGGCCCCTGCGCGCCCCGGACGGCCCGGGCCTGTCCGGGGCCCCGGCCCAGCCCGACACGTCCGAGGCCCCGGGCCGACACCGCCGCCTGAGGTGATCCGCGGGTCGCCCGGACGCGCGCCCCCCTTCCCGCCGCGCGCCCGACGAGCTGCTGCGCGCGTCCTGTCCCGATGCGCGCGCGGCCGCGGTCGCGTCGGTGAGCTCCCCGCGCGGGAGGGCGACGCCGCAGGCACGTGACCACGGAGAGCCGTGTGGTGTGCGCCGGGGCTGCGCTCCCGGGTGAAGCCGGTCACGGGGCCGCGGCGGTCCGGCCGGTTCCGTCTACCCTGGCCGGGCACGCGACAACGCGAAGTCGCCGACGCCTCGACCGGTACCCCTGGTGGACCGGAGCGAGTAGGAGAGATCGATGAACGCTGGCCGCCCCGCGCGGCTCGCCGTCGGAGTCGTGTCCGCCGGACGGGTCGGGGCCGTGCTCGGAGCCGCCCTCGCGGCGGCCGACCACCGCGTCGTCGCCACCAGCGGTGTCTCCCGGGCGTCGGTCCAGCGCGCCGAGTCGCTGCTCCCCGGAGTCCCGCTGCTGCCCCCCGACGAGGTCGTGACCCGCTCCGACCTGGTCGTCCTCGCGGTCCCGGACGACGTGCTGCCCGGCCTGGTCCGCGGCCTCGCCGCCGCCGGGTGCTTCCGTCCCGGCCAGATCGTCACCCACACCGCCGGTGCGAGCGGCGTGCGCGTGCTGGACCCGGCCGTCGAGCACGGGGTGCTGGCTGTGGCGCTGCACCCGGCCATGACGTTCACCGGCCGCCCGGAGGACGTGCAGCGGCTGGCGTCCTGCTGCGTCGCGGTGACCGCCGCGGAGGGCGACGAGGCCGCGGCGAGCGTCGGCGAGGCCCTGGTCGTGGAGATGAACGCGGAGCCGGTCCGGGTCCCGGAGGCGGTCCGCCCGCTCTACCACGCCGCGCTCGCGCACGGCGCCAACCACCTGATGACCCTGGTCAGCGACTGCGTGGACCTGCTCGAGGGCGCCGGCGTGCACACGGCCGAGAGGCTCGTCGCGCCGCTGCTCTCGGCGGCCCTGGACAACGCGCTGCGTCATGGTGATCGCGCGCTGACCGGTCCGGTCGCCCGTGGCGACACCGGCACCCTGCGCACCCACCTCGACGTGATCACCGCGGCCGACCCGGACCTGGCCGCGGCCTACCGGGCACTGGCCTCCCGCACGGCGGGCCGGGCCGCCGCGGCCGGCCTGCTCGACCACTCCGCCCTCGACGAGGTCCGTACCACCCTGGAGGAACACCGGTGACCGCTGGATCCACCCGCCCCGCCGGCGGGGCATGCGGAGCCGGCGTCGGTCCCCCGGGCCACGGAGATGCCGACCGGCCCGGTGAGCGCCGACGCGGTCCTGCTGACC
>JAKDNL010000138.1 GCA_030451825.1 Pseudonocardia sp.
ACCCCAGGCTACGTGATCCACACAGGACCCCTGACGGACCCCTGACTGGTTACGGCTGGAGGTCGCCCCGCCAGGTGCGCAAACAAGCTTGGTGCTCAGTAAGGCGTCCGATTTCGATCGAGCGCCAGATACTCAGTACTCAATCGGACTTCACGCCGGTGACCTCCAGCAGGTGGCCGACGCAGCAAAGGCGCACGGCTGCGGGACGACGGAGCCCGTCACCGAGCCGTGGGGCAGCTTCCTCAGAGTCACTGATCCGGAAGGGCGCCAGCTTCTCGTTCGAGGGTGAGGCATAGTCGCCTGGGCCTGGCCTAACGGTCTCCTGAGCTCGCCGCGTGAGGCGGGGTAGGGGGTCCGGCGGTGCAGAGCTCTCGGACCACAGGCCTGGTTCGGTCATCGCTCGATCGCCTACGAGCACGACCTCATCCCCTGGCTACCTTCTGGCGCGCCAGAAGGTAGCCGCCCGCAGGCTTGTCCGGAGCAGGAGCGATGATGCGCATGCGCCCAAGCTCGGCGAAGCCGTGAGGATGCAGTCGTTCGCTGAGCGCGTCGAGGTTCCACAGGTAGGCGGGCGAGGCCTTGTGGTCGTAGGGGACCCAGCCGTCAGCGCCACCAGCGTCGGTGATCTGCATACCGATCAGGAGGGGTGCGCCCGGTTCGCTCACGCGGGCGAACTCGGCGAGTACTCGGGGAAGGAGATCCGGCGGCGTGTGGATCAACGAGAAGCTGGCTAGGATGCCGGCGACCGACTGGTCCGATGCTTCGAGATCCATCATGGAACCGACCGCGTAGCGCAGGTCAGGCCGGTACCGGTGGGCGATCGCAACCATGGCCGGCGAAAGATCAACCCCGTGAGCTTGGATACCGGCGCGGTCTAGATAATCGGTCCACTGCCCAGGGCCGCAGCCCGCATCGACTACGGGATTTGCTGACCCACCGGCGCGGACGAGGCCGGCGAAGGCATCGACCATCGCTTCGCTGAGGGCGTCAGAGACGACGTCGCCGCGTCGGACAAGATCGTCATACAACTCCGCCACGTTGTCGTAGTCTCGACGCGTCCGTTCGAAGATATCCAGCTCGCTCATACGGCGGACAATAATGAACAGCCCCGACACTGAGAGGCGCGGACCGGGGCCCGATCAGATGACCACACTCAACCGCAGCCAGAGCGGCTAGTGGGAGAACAGCTGGATCAGATTCCCGCAGGTACCCCTCCTCGACGACGAATACCGCAGGTAGCGAATACGTACCGTCCGCCAGCTATACGAGCAGAGTTGCAGCCGATGGACCTTGCAGTGCTATGACCTGCGAGGCTCGGTGGTGCGACGATCAGCCTGACTCCCCGCAGGAGTGGGCCCGCCACCAGCCGCGCGGTCTGCTGTGGGCGCGGATCCTCGTCGACGGCCCTCCGCTGGCGGATGCCCACTAGACCGCGGCGAGCTCGGGGGGCAGGTAGGGGGCGAGGTTGCGCATCGCGCGGGCGACGTACTCGTCCTTCTCCCCGACCGGGGCGACGTAGTGCAGGGCGCTCTCGGCAGCCTCTACGCCCTCGAGCCGGGCGATGACCCAGGCGCCGAGATAGTGCGAGGCGAGGCACCCGCCAGCGGTGGCGACGTTGCCCCTGGCGAAAAACGGCTGGTTGAGCACCTTGATACCGGCAGCCTGAACCCATGGCCTGGTCGTGAGATCAGTACAGGCCGGGACGTCGTCGAGCAGCCCTAGCTTGGCGAGCACCAGCGTGCCCGAGCACTGCGCGGCCAGCAGCTGACGATCAGGGTCCAGCGAGCGCAGCGTGCCCATGATGGTGGGGTCCTCGATCACCTCACGGGTGGCGATCCCGCTGCCGACGATCACCGCGTCGGCCGTGGTGGCCTCCTCAAGGGTGCACATCTGCTCGATGACCACCCCGTTCATTGACCGCACCTTCGTCGACGGGGTGGCGATCGAGACCCGCCAGCCCGACGTCTTGACGCGGTTGAGGACGCCGAGCGCGATCAGGGAGTCCAGCTCGTTGTAGCCCTCGAAGGTCAAGATGGCGATGTGCATGATCAGGTCCTCTCGGCGGGTCGGCGCCGACCGTAGGAACCCGCGACCATGACAGTCGAATAATTGTCATGCATACACTGGCGGAGTGCGGGTCCCCCGATACAAGGCGGTCGTGGACACCCTCGCCGCCGACATCCGATCGGGCCGCCGGCCCGCCGGGGCCCGGCTGCCCACCCAACGCGCCCTCGCCGCACGCGAGGGCATCGCCCTGGTCACCGCTTCCCGGGTCTACACCGAGCTCGGAGCCATGGGGTTGGTCAGCAGCGAACAGGGCCGCGGAACCTTCGTCCGCGAGACCGCTCTGCCTCCAGGCCACGGGATCGACCAGGCCGCCGTGCCCGTCGACACCAGAGACCTGAGCTTCAACTACCCCTCGGTCGACGGCCAGACCGAACTGCTGCGCCAGGCGCTGCGCGACCTCGCCACCGCCGGCGACCTCGAGGCGCTGCTGCGCTACCAGCCCCACGCCGGCCGGCCCCATGACCGGGCCGCGGTCGCCTACCACCTCGCCCACCGCGGCCTGCACCTCGGCCCCGACCAGACCCTGATCGTCAACGGCGCCCAGCACGGGCTCGCCGTCACCGCCATGGCCACCCTGAGCTCCGGGGACGTCGTCGCGGTCGACGCCCTGACCTACCCCGGGTTCAAGGTCCTCGCGGCCGCACTCGGGCTGGACCTGGTCGCGCTGCCCGTCACCGACACCGGCCCCGACCTCGACGCCCTGAACCAGGTATGTGCCCGGAGACCGGTCCGCGCGATCTACACCATGCCCACCCTGCACAACCCGCTCGGTTGGGTCACCGACCTCGCCGCACGGGAACGGCTGGTCGCAATCGCCCGCCACCACGGGCTGCTCATCATCGAGGACGCCTCCTACGCCTTTCTCGCCGAGAACCCGCCGCCGCCGATCGCTGCACTGGCACCCGAGACCACCATCTACGTCTCCGGTCTATCGAAGAACGTCGCCACCGGTCTGCGGGTCGGCTTCCTCGCCGCACCCCCACCGAGAGTGCCCGCAATCGAACGGGCGATCCGAGCGACCACCTGGAACACCCCTGCCCTGACCACCGCGATCGCCTGCCGCTGGATCGAAGACGGCACTGTCGAACGACTCGAGGCCGAGAAGCGCCACGACGCGCGCACCCGGCAGACCCTGGCGCGCGATGCCCTGACCGGGCTACGCACGATCAGCCACCCCTCGTCCTACTTCATCTGGCTCCCCCTGCCCGAGGACACCCGCGCCGATCTGATCGCAGCCTCGCTGGCCCGCGCCCAGGTCGCGGTGTCCACCGCCGACCCCTTCGCCACCTCCACCCACGTCCCCCAAGCACTCCGACTGGCCCTGGGCTCGATTAACCTCACCGACCTCACCGCCACGCTCGCCGACGTCCGGCAAGCCGTCGACGACGAGATCTACCGATGACCGGACCGAGAAGGCGATTCGACCGCAGTGCGCGCTTTTCGGTACTCGAGCGGGGCTCGGCGGCTCGATGCGCGCAAGCTACGGCCTGCCCCCGGACAACACCTGTAGTCGCCGCCCGGTCGTGAGCCGGACGGCTATGGTGGGCCAATGGCGTCGCCGTCTGCCCACGTGCCACCGGCTGATCCGACCCCGCCGGAGGCGGATCCAGTGGCTATTCGGGGCTGCCTTCCGGCCCGGCTGATGCCGGTGTTCGACACCGAGTGGGACATGGTCCTGGAGCGGGCGAAGGCGGCGAAGAGTCTCGCCGGGATCCACGGTCTACTGCACAAGTGGCGCCACATCGCCTACACGGAGTTGTGCGATCCGGGCTCCTACATGCGGCTCCAGGCCAAGGCGGAGCAGATCATGGACGCCGGAGAGAACCCGACAGCGGGCTCGTTCGAGGACATGCAGGCCCTGATCCGGGCTCGGCTCGCCAGTCGGTGACCTACCGGATCGTTCCTGATCAGGCGGTCCTCGAGCAGGTAGCGGCGTTGCCGCACCAGGCGCTGACCGGCTACGCTGAGGTCCTCGACGTACTGGGCATAACCCCCTGGAACGGGGAACCACAGCACGAACACAACCCCGACGGCGCAGTCCGACAGTGGCACTTCGGCCCGGACCGCGCCGGGCAGGTCGTGTACCTGATCCTCGAGGATCTCCAGCAGGTCCACATCCTGCTCGTGCAATGGCTCGGCTAGGCGTCCCGGGCGCGGTGTGAACGCGGTCTACTCGGGATGAGCAGCATGACCGCAGCCGCGAGAAGGAGCACTGCGATCTCGTAGTAGAGCGTCGCGGTGAGGGCGTTGAGGTAGTCCGGGCCGGCTGGTTGGGGGCCGAGGGCGCTGAAGTAGATCGCGCCGAGTCCGGCCACGCCGAGCGCGCCGCCGAGTTGCCCGGCGGTTGCGACCACGCCCGAGGCGGATCCGGCGTCGTCGGTGTCCACCCGACGGAGGGAGACGTCGACGAGGGTGGGCGCCACCATGCCCATCCCGAGACCGGCGAGCAGGAGCCCGGGCACGAAGCCCCACGGGCTGATGGCCGCGCCGGAGACGTTCACCGCGAGCAGAAGGCCGACCATTCCCAGGGCCATGACGATGGCCCCGGTCATCGTCAGTCGCCGGCCCAGCCTGGGTGCGAGCCCGCTCGAGATCGCGGAGGCGATCGCGATACCGACCGACCAGGCCACGAACGTCAGACCCGTCCGCAGCGCGGTGAACCCCAGGCCGGTCTGCAGGGTGAGCGCGAAGACGAGGAAGAAGCCGGTGACACCGGCATAGAGCGCCACTTGGGCCAGGACCCCGCCGGTGAAGCCACGCTGGGAGAACAGGCCAGGTGCGATCAACGGGGCACCACCGGTGGCGCCCCGTCGACGTTGCTGCAGCACGAACACCGCGAGGACGAACGGCGCCGCGACAAGTAGCGCGAAAGCCCAGCCGGGCCAGTCGAGCTGCGGGCCCTCCACCAGCGGGTAGAGAACCAGCAACAGCGCCAGTACCAGCAGGGCCACTCCAGCGAAGTCGAGGCCGACGGCGCGCGGCGCGCGTGAGTCGGGCAGCGTCGCGGCCGCGACGGCGAGTACCGCCAGCCCGATCGGCACGTTGATCAGGAAGATCGGTCGCCAGCCCAGCTCGAACACGTTCGCCGAGATCAGCAACCCGCCCAGCAGCGGACCGGACACCGTTCCGATCGCCGCGGTCGCGCCGTAACCGGCATACGCCTTGGCCTGCTGATGGGCGGGCACGGCGACCTGGATGACGGTCAGGATCTGCGGGATCATCACCGCCGCGGCGAGTCCCTGCACGACCCGCGCCGCGACCAGCACGTCCGGGTTCGGGGCCAACCCGCACACCAGAGACGCCAGGACGAAGCCACTGACCCCGGCCAGGAACACCGGGCGCCGCCCGTACCGGTCTCCCAGGCGTGCCCCGGTGATCAGACCGACGCCGAACGCGAGCGCGTAGCCGGCGACGGTCCACTCGATCTGCGGCGCGCTCGCCCCGAGCTCATCGCGGATCGCAGGCGCCGCGACGTTCACGATCGTCGTGTCGATCAGGTCCATCGCTGCGGCCGCCAGCATCGCCACCAGCGCCCACCAGATCCGCCGCGGCATCTGCGCGGTCACCTCTGCCGACACCGCCGACACCTCGTGATACTCCGGCATCGCCATCCCTCCGCTAGATAGTGCAGCTAGAGACAGTACCGAGCTTCACTGTTCAGCGCGAACGAGTTGGGCGGTAGGCTCTCGGGCGTGGACGGAGACGACACCGGGCATGCCCAGGCGATCGAGGGCTACATCGACGACGGTTTTCTCGCGTGGATGGCGACCTGGAAGGCCCAGGCACTGGTCGCCCGCGAGATCGAGGCCGCGATGCGCGCCCATGCCGGCCTGTCGCTGACCTGGGGCGAGGTCCTGTCCCGCCTCGGCGCCGCCGACGGCGCCCGGATGACGATGAACGAACTCGCCCGCCAGGTCTTCGTCTCCCGCAGCGGCATCAGCCAGGTCGTCACAGCCATGGCCAAGCAGGGCCTCGTCGAGCGCCAAGGGGACCCCGAGAACCTGCGCATCACCTACGCCGTACTCACCGATCACGGCCGACAGACCCTGAAACGCTCCACGACCACGTTCCTGGGCGCCATCCGCGAGCACTTCGGACAGCACATCGATCCCGACGAGGCCCGCACCGTCACCGAGGCGATGAACCGAGTCACGAAGACCCTCGGCGGCGACCCGGACACACCCGACACCGCAGCCACCCTCGACAACCTCTACCGAGTCGTGGGCGCGGAGAAGACTCCGCAGGAGCCAGATTCGACGAGACAGGAGCCGGGCTAGTCGCCTCCGCGACCTTGACCCGTGCTGGTCAGGCATCCGCTACGCTGCCGCCCGCCTGGTCGCCGTGGAACACGCATCGTCCGGCCGGCAGGCGTTCGTCGGCAGCTGGCGTGACTCGCTACTTCACGGCACACCGGATCCCGCCGCCCCGCGTGGGGCGGCGGGATCACCGCGCTACGCTCCGGCGGTGATCATCACCGTCGTGTGAGCATGTTCGGGACGAGCTCGGGAGCCTCGCAGTGAGAAGGACCCACCGGGCTGTCGATGCCCGCTGGAAGGTGCACGTCGTGCGTGCCGAGGTGCCGGTCCCGGCCGAGCCGATGGCGTTCGTGAACGCTCTGGCTCCTGGTTGGGATCGGTGGCCGGCTGAGTCCGGTACACCGGTCGGCACCCCGTTCCTGATCTCGCCTTCCTACGAGTTCGACGTCGAGCTGAACGCGTTCTTCTCCTCGGTGGAGATGACCACGTCGGCGCGGAACACTCAGACTGGCTACGCGGGGGATCTGGCGGCGTTCCTGACGTTCCTGTGGTGTTCGCGGGGTCGCACGGGCTGGCGGGATGCTACCGAGGACGATCACCTGGCTTACCTGTTCTGGCGCCGCCAGGACGAGCAGGGCCCGCGGGTGGACCCAGCCACCTGGGATCGCGAGGTCGCCGCAGTGAACAGCTTCTACCGCTGGCAGGTCCGCGCCGGGCACGTCGCTGCGAACCCGGTCCCACAGCGGGCGCCCCGTCTGCTGCCGACGCACCTGGGACGGCGGGCGTCCGGGCTCGGCGCGATCCCAGAGACGCCCGCGACCTACAGCCACGGCGCGGCCGGGGAGCGAGTCGAGTGGCTGCCGCCGGAGTCGTATCGCCGCTGGCGAGATACTGGGATGCGCGGCTACACCGTCGACGGCCTGCCCGACCGCCGGTTCCGGGGCCGGTGGGCGGCGCGCAACGCGACGTTCTGCGATCTGATGGTGCGCACCGGGATGCGGCTCGCCGAGCAGGCG
The DNA here is from genome assembly GCA_030451825.1 of Pseudonocardia sp. Taxonomy (GTDB): domain Bacteria; phylum Actinomycetota; class Actinomycetes; order Mycobacteriales; family Pseudonocardiaceae; genus Pseudonocardia. The sequence goes on from JAKDNL010000138.1 coordinate 7,340, forward strand.
GCGCTGACGGTGTTCGAGGTGCCCCTGCAGCGGGGGCTGGGTGGGCATCGGCGGTTCTGGTTGCCGACGGCGATCGCCAAGGGCGGCTCGGCCCGTTGGGTCTACGTCCCGGTCTCGGTGATCTCGGATCTGGCCGCCTACGTCGAGTTCGACCGGGCCGAGGTCGTCGAGCAGGCTCGAGGTGAGGGCCGCTACCGGCGGATGCCGCGCCCGCTGGTGGTCGAGGACCCTGCTGTTCCGATCGTGACCCGGCGCGCGGACGGGGCGGCCGCCCGGATCAAAGTCGAGCACCTGGCGCCGCACGAGCGCCGCGCGCTGCTGCTCGACGGGCCGGACGGGCTGGAGCCGGCGTCGTTCTGGCTCTCGGAGTTCGGCACCCCGGTCGCGGTGTCGTCCTGGAAGGACCTGTTCCGGGAGGCGAACGAGCGCTGCCGCAGGCGAGGCTTGGCGGTCCGCGCGCACGCGCATCTGTTGAGGCACACGTTCGCGGTGATGACGTTGGAGCAGTTGCAGCGCGGACACATCGCCGCACTGGCCGGGGCGACCGCGGAGCAGCGCGGCCACTACGTGCGCGTGTTCGGCGATCCGCTGGACTGGGTCCGCCGCCGGCTCGGGCACCGCTCGGTGGTCACCACGCAGATCTACCTGCACGCCCTGGCCGAGCTGGAGATGGACACCCGCATGGCGCTGATCCCGGACGTCGGCGAGCACCCGCGGTCGCTGCCGCTGTCGGATCTACACGCCGCTCACGCGCTCAGCTCGGACCGCCCGGCGTGACCGGCACTCGAGGGCGAGGCAGCACTGGGGCGGGGCGACCCGCCGTGCTTCCTGCCGACACCTACACCCCGCCCGCATCGATCGAACGCGGCGCCGAAACCAGCGCTGGGACCGGTCTGCTGGTGCGAGCAGCCGTTGAAGACGGCCGCGAGATGACCCTGCGGGTTGATCAGCTGCCACTTTCCGGCTGGCACGAACCGGTCGCGGTCATGCTGGCCCGCCATGTCGGTCCCGCCGGGAGCAGGCGCACCCGGGCCTCGGCCGCCGCGCTCTGGTTCGTGCTGAGACGGTTTCTGCTGTTCCTCGACGGGCTTCCCCGACCACCGCTGACCCCGGAGACGCTCACGGTCGAGCACCTGGAGGCGTTCCTGCGGCATCGAGCCGGCACGAGGCGCGATCAGCACGCGGTGAGCGAGCTCCGTGAGGTAGGGCGAATGCTGCGCACCGAGCCGTTGGCGGCGCAGCTCGCCGGGGAGATCGGTGACTACCTGTCCCGACGGCGCAGCAGTGTGTCGGCGCCGTTGCCGGGCTACTCCGACGCCGAGTTGCACCGGCTTGTCTCGGCGGCCCGTTCCGACGTCGTCGCCATCCGCCGACGCGTCGCTACCGGCTGGGCGTTGGTCGAGCGCTACGGCCGCGGCGTGGACACGCTCCCGCACCGCGACCGTGACCACGCCCGGGACCTGGCGGAGATCGCCGGCACCGGGGTGGTCCCGTCCCCCTCGACCGTCCCCGCCGGGCACCGGTCGGCGTTGTCGGCGCGGCGCGCTCAGGCCGAACAGCTCTATCTGACCCCGCGTGACGTGCTGCCGCTGCTCGTCTTACTGGCCGCAGTCACCGGACGCAACGGCGAGTCGCTCAAGGAGCTGCCCGCTCAGCACCGGCTGCTGGAGGACAAGGCGGTAGAGGTGCGCCTGACCAAGCGCCGTGGCGGGCCTGGCGACTGGGGCGAGACGGTGACCTGGGAGATCGGCCGTCCCGACCGGCAGCTACACACTCCCGGCGGGCTCTACCTGCTGCTGCTCGAGTGGACCGCGGCCAGCCGCCGGCTCAGCGGGACCTCCTCGGCCTGGTCGATCTGGAGCAACGGCTACAGCCGAGGCACACACGGAACCGGCGAGCACTACGACCCGTTCGCCACCACGCTGGCCCACGGCTTCTACGCAGATCGGTGGGCGGCCGGGCACGGCCTGCTCACCGATGACGGACTCCCGCTGCCGGTGAGCTTCAACCGGATCCGCACCAGCATCGAGGTCCGCCGCACCAAGCAGATGGGCGGGCACCTGCCCTCGGCGGCCCGCGCCCACACCGTCCCGGTGCTGTTCGCCAACTACCTGCGCAACGACCCGACGACCATTGGCTGTAGCCCGCGACGTCCTCGATGACGCCCTGCGCGATGCCGAACAGGCCGCTCTCGACGCCCACCAGCACGCGCTCGCCGTCGCTGGACGACAGCTCCAGATCCATCCGGCGGGGACCACCCCGCAGGCGCTGACGCAGTCGGGAATCGACCCGGACACCGCCGCGCAGGCTGCGGCGGGAGCGCTGGACACCGCGTGGTCGGCCTGCACCGATCACGCTGCGCACCCGGCCACCGGCCGGCCCTGCCGGGAGTCGTTCCTGGCGTGTTTCCACTGCGGGAACTGCCTGATCACCCGGGCGCACCTGCCGCGGCTGATGGCGCTGCTTGACGCCCTGGCGTCGCGGCGCGAACAGATGTCGCAGCCGGACTGGTGGGCCCGCTACGGGCCGACCTGGGCCGCGATCCGCCACGACGTGCTGAGCAAGTTCAGCCCGGCCGAACGCGACACCGCGGCCGCCCAGAAACCTGACGACGCCCTGCTCGATCTCGTCGAGAACCCCTGGGAACAGCCATGGCTACTCCAGCCCGAACGGCCGCGGACCCCACCGGCCCAGGCGCCGGGCGTCTGGGCCCCGCTGACGGAACCGACTCCGCTGCCGGCTCGTCGCACCCGCTCGATGACGTGCTGGTGCTCCACCAGCGCCCGCTTCGTCCCGGAAGCCGGCTGCAGGACACCTCCCGCTTCCGCGACGACCGCTGGCACCTACAGCCGGCGATGCCCCAGCGCCAGTCGGGAGCGAAGCTGCTCGACTTCACATCCGTCCCGACCGCGCACCGGTCGGTGATCAAGGAATTCAGCTACGCCATGCTCTCGGGCGAACTGCCCCCCGGGGAACGGCGGAAGACCGTGGGCACGATCAAACAGATCTTCGGCTGCCTGGCCCGGTTCACCCGCTGGCTCGACCGGCAGCCGCCACCGCCGGGACACGCTGCCCGGCACCTAGCCGACCTCACCGGCAGCGACCTGTTGGAGTTCCAACGCGTCCTCATCAGCGCCAAACCCAACCTGATCGGGCGCAACAACGAGCGGTCCGCGATCCGCATGCTCTGGCACTACCGCGACAGCCTGACCAGCGACCGACTGCCGTTCGACCCGCAACACCTGCAGGGCTGGAGCGAGCCCTACCACCGGCCGCCGGAGAATCGCACCGCCCGGATCCCGGAACCGGTCCTCGGGCCGGTGCTGGCCTGGTCGCTGCGCTTCGTCGACGACTTCGCTGCCGACATCCTGGCGGCGGACGAGTTCTGGCGCACGCACCGCCAGCGGCGCGCGTCCCCGCCGCGCCGCTCGGCCGGGGAACTCGACCTTGCGCTGCGCACGTTGCTCGACGTGCACATCGCCGAGCGACGACCCCTACCCGGGCACCAGGGCGACATCAACATCACGTTCCTGGCCGGCCGTCTCGGCTGCACCCGCACCGCACTCGACCGGCGCCGCAGCCAACTAGATCGGGCCGCCGCGATCGCCGGCATCGCGGCCGAGAGCGTGCTCCCCACCCCGATCACCGCACACCTCGACGGGCAGCCCTGGATCGAGGGCGTCAACACCAACCAGGCCTCGCCCACAGGGTTGAGCAGCCTGGCCCGCAGCCTGCAAGCCGCCTGCTACGTCGTGATCGCGTTCCTGTCCGGGATGCGCGACTGCGAGGTCAAGCACCTTCGTCGCGGCTGCCTGCGCACCCTGCGTGACCTCGACGGGAACGCCTACCGACACGTGGTGACCAGCATGGCGTTCAAGGGCGAACGCGACCCGGGCGGGGTCGAGGCGACCTGGGTCGTCGGCGCCCCGGCCGCCCGCGCGATCGAGGTCCTGCATCGGCTCCAACCCCCGGACACCTCGCTGCTGTTCGCCGTGCTGCCGACCTCGCAGGGAAACAAGCCCCACACCCGCACGTCGGACACCGCGATTTCCTCCGCAACCACTAACGACCAGCTCGCTGGGTTCCTGACCTGGATCAACACCTACTGCGCGGCCACCGGACGCGCCGACACCGTCCCCGACATCGACGGCCGCCCGGTCCGACTGACCACACGGCAGTTCCGGCGCACGCTGGCCTGGTTCATCGCCCGGCGCCCCGGCGGCGCGATCGCCGGGGCGATCGCATACCGGCACCAGGCCATCGGCATGTTCGAGGGCTACGCCGGCACCTCGGAGTCCGGGTTCCGCGCCGAGGTCGAGTCCGAACAGGCCCTCGCCCGCGGAGAACACCTGCTGGCCATGATCGACGCCCACCAGCACGACCAGCTCGCCGGGCCCGCCGCCGCGGACGCCGCGCAACGCCTGGACGGGTTCGGGGACCTCGCCCGCTTCCAGGGCGTCGTGATCACCGACGAGCGCCGGCTACAACGGCTGATGCGCCGCGAGGACCCCGCGGTCTATCCCGACCGCTACGTCACCTGCGTCCACAAGCACGCCACCGCCCTCTGCCAGCAGCACCGCGACACCGACGGGCAACTCCGCCCTCAACTGAGCGCCTGCAAGCCGCTGAGCTGCCGCAACGTCGCCCTCACCGGCGACAACGTCACCGCTTGGCGCGACGAGATCGACCACATCGACCACGAACTCGACGCCCGGCCCACGCTGGCCCCGCTGCTGGCCCACCAGCTGCGCGCCCGCCGCACCGAGATAACCGGGTTCCTCGACCGCCACACCGGACACCAGTCGTGACCGGCCGTCCCGCCGGGCCCACCGCGCAACAGGCCCGCCAGGCCTGCAACCGCGTCCTGGCCGACGCCGCCGCGTCCGGACGCCGGCCCAGCGTGCTGACCGCCGCGCACGCTCTCGGCCTGTCCAACACGACGTTCCGCCGCCGGTTCCCCGACCTCGCCACGGAACTCACCACAGCCCGCCGCACCCCCGCGGCCTCAACCGGGACGCCGACACCGGTCGTCGACGAACGCGCCCGCCTGGTCGCGCGCAACGCCCGCCTACGCCGCGAGAACCGGCGACTGCGCGAACACCTCGACCTCGCCGTCGCCAACATCGCCCGTCTGACCCTGCTCGAACAGCGACTGCGCGATCAGCTTGAGGCAGCCGCCCAGGTCCCCACGCTGGCCGGGCGGGATCTCCGGCGCCGCTGAGACCGCCGACGGGCTCCGAACGACGCGCCGGGCAGAGCGGCGTCTGTGCCAGCGCATCACGGCAGTCCAGGGCCCGGTGGCTCTTGCACGCCCGTACGGTCGTCCTCATGGATCTTCGACGTCGCATCTCGGAACGCACCGGCGAGTTCCTGCTCTTCGCGGTGACCCCACCCAAGCAGTCGACCTCGCCGGAGCGCGCCCAGCAGATCGCCGACGCCACGCTCGACCGGCTCCATCCGCTGGCCCTCGATGGTCTTGTGCTTTATGACATCGACGATGAGAGCGACCGCAACGCCGAGGAGCGGCCCTTCCCGTTCGTATCAACGATGGACCCGGCCGAGTACCTCACGCGGCACCTCACCGCCTGGACCGCGCCCACCGTGGTCTACCGCGCGGTGGGCAAGTACTCGGAAGCCGACCTGCGGCCGTGGGTCAGCGCACAGGACCCTGACCAGGTGCTGTCGGTCTTCGTCGGCGCCTCCTCGCGGGAAAAGGAAGTCGCGATGTCGCTGAAACAGGCCCACGAGCTACGGACGGGGACGAGCCCGGAACTCGCGGTCGGCGGCGTCGCTATCCCGGAACGGCACACCCGCCGCGACGACGAGCACCTGCGGCTGCTCGCCAAACAGGGCGCCGGCTGCTCGTTCTTCGTCACGCAGGTCGTCTATGACGTGAACGCGGTGAAGAACCTTGTCTCCGACTACCGGTACGAGTGCACTGCCCGTGGCATCGACCCGGCCCCGATCGTGTTCACCTTCACAGTCGTGGGCTCGATGAAGACCCTGGAGTTCCTGACCTGGCTCGGCGTCGACGTGCCCCGCTGGATCCAGAA
>JAKDNL010000760.1 GCA_030451825.1 Pseudonocardia sp.
GCGACGACGACTGCCGAGGCTGGCACGACCGCGCCACCACCACGATCGTCATCCGCACCCGCTGACGCCCCGCTGCAACCCGCCCGCCCGTCCGCCTGCCGGTTCCGACGCAGTTGTGAACCGTGACGAGCGCGCGGCGCACGTCATGGTTCATGAGTTCCCTCCACAACCTGGTGGGTGCGTCCACAGGTGGAGAATCGCGGGGTCGTTCGTCCTCGTCCGGGAGGCCCCTGGCATTCGCCGGTCCCGGGACAGATCGTCCTCCGGCCGGGATCGATGACCCGACGGCAGAAATGCCGCGTCGGGCTGGGCTTCGCGGGTCCGGGGGCGATCCTCACCGGTGCGGCCGCCCTGTCCTTGCACGGGGCCCGGCGGAACACCGGCGACGGGGCGGTGCAGGTCCTGATCCCGGCTCGTCGGGCAGTGCACAGCAGAAGCTTCGTCGTCGTCACCCGAACGGGGCGGGTGCCGGAGCCCGAGCAGCGGCAGGGGTTACCGGTGGCACGGTGGCGCGGTGTCTGGCCGATCTCGCCGCCCGGTCGGCGGACCGGGACGAGATGCGCGCCGTGTTCGCCGACACCGTCCAGCAACGGATCTGCCGGGTCGAGGACCTGGCGGCCGAGCTGGAGGAGATCCACCGCCCGTCCACGGCACTGGCCCGCGCCCTGCTCGGCGAGGTGGCCGACGGGGTCCGCAGCGCCGCCGAGGCGTGGGCACACGACCTCGTCGCCCGATCCGGCCTTCCGGCCCCGGAATGGAACGTCGAGCTGATCGGTCCGGACGGTCGGTCCCTCGGTGTGGTCGATGCCTACTGGCGCGAGGTGGGGCTCGCCTGGGAGATCCAGTCCGAGAGCTTCCATCTCAGCCCGGAGGCGCTCGACCGCGACGTCACGAAGCTGGCCGGGCTCGCCGCCTGCGGAGTGGCCGTCGTCCCGACGATGGCAGGCCGGTTGCGCAGCGAGCCACGCGCCGTCGTCGAGGCTCTGGGCAACGCCTACGCGGCCGCCGCGGCGTCACCGCCTCCACTGGTCCAGGCCCGCCTCCATCGACCCGCGACGCGGTAGTCGTGAAGCACGACGTGCGCCGCGCGCTCGTCATGGTTCACGAGTGCATCCGCGATCGGGCGATCCGGCGGGGGCGGCAGGGAGAGGTCAGCGGCGGCGGACCGTGCGCTGGACGCTGCGCATCTTCGCGCCCTGCGGCATCGGGCCCTTCGGGAGGGCTGCGGCTCTCGAGCCCAGGGCGTTGAGCTTGGACTCCAGGGTGTCCATCTCCGCGGCGCTGATGTTGCGGGGGAGCTTCATCAGGTACCGCTGCAGACCCTTGAGCGGCACCTCACCCTCCTCGTTGCCGACGATGACGTCGTAGATCGGGGTCTTGCCGGCCACCCGGGCGGTGCGCTTCTTCTCCTGCGCGAGGAGCTGCTTGACCCGGTGCGGGGCGCCCTCGGCGACGAAGATGATCCCGGCCCGGCCGATGACCCGGTGCACGGCGTCGAGGTGCGTGGTGCCGGCGATGCCCTGGGTGACCCGCCACTGGCCGCGCAGGTTGTCCAACGCCCAGCCGGCCGCTCCCGGCTGGCCCTCGGCCTTGCCGTAGACCGAACGCTGCACCCGTCGTCCGAAGATCGCAATGGCGGCCATGACGCCGATCGCCACCCCGAACACGACGAACGTCCACGCGGTCAGCGAGGCGAAGAACAGGAACCCGACCAGGCTCAGGATCACGATCGGCGCGACGAGCACACCGAGCATGATCGGGATGAGCAGCTTGTCCTCGCGGCGCTGCATCTGGAACGCCTGCCAGATCTGCTGACGACGCTGCTTCGACGCGGCGCGCTTCTGCGCCTTCGCCGCCTTCTTCTCTTCCGCGGTGGGCTTGCCGGCCATGCGTCCAGCCTACGGGTCGACTGTGATCATCGGTGCCCCAGGTCAGAGCACCGGCACACCGATCCGGCCACGGTTCAGCTGCGGGCGAGCAATGAGCTGGCCTCCTGCGACGCCGGGCCGGACTCGGCCAGGTGCGCGAGGTCGGGGGAGAGCTCCTCGCCGCGGTGCACGACGGTCTGGGCGAACAGCCGCCCGGCCCGGTAGGAGGAACGGACCAGCGGCCCGGCCATCACCCCGGCGAAGCCGATCTCCTCGGCGGCGTTCGAGTGCGCGACGAACTCCTCCGGCTTGACCCAGCGCTCCACCGGGTGGTGGCGCTTGGTCGGGCGCAGGTACTGGGTGATCGTGATGATCTCGCAGCCGGCCTCGTGCAGGTCGCGCAGCGCGCTCGTCACCTCGTCCGGGGTCTCGCCCATGCCCAGGATCAGGTTCGACTTGGTCACCAGGCCCTGCGCGCGGGCCTTCGTGATGACCTCCAGCGAGCGCTCGTAGCGGAACGCCGGACGGATCCGCTTGAAGATCCGCGGGACGGTTTCCAGGTTGTGCGCGAGTACCTCGGGGCGGGTGTCGAAGACCTCGTTGAGCTGGACGTCGATCGAGTTGAAGTCCGGGATCAGCAGCTCGACGCCGGTCCCCGGGTTCATCTCGTGGATCTTGCGGACGGTCTCGGCGTAGAGCCAGGCGCCGCCGTCGTCGAGGTCGTCGCGGGCGACGCCGGTCACGGTGGAGTAGCGCAGGCCCATCTGGCGCACCGACTCGGCGACCCGGCGGGGTTCGTCGCAGTCGAGCTCGGCGGGGCGGCCGGTGTCGATCTGGCAGAAGTCGCAGCGCCGGGTGCACT
>JAKDNL010000761.1 GCA_030451825.1 Pseudonocardia sp.
GCGACCCTCGACCGGGGTTGCGCCGTGCTGGTGCTGCGCGGGGCGGGCGGGACGCTGTCGGCCGGGGCGGACCTGCCGTTCCTGCAGACGCTGCTCGACGACCCGATCGCGGTGGACAGCTACGTCTCCTCGATCGGCGCGGTGCTGGACCGGATCGAGACCGCGCCGTTCGTCTCGGTCGCCGTGGTCGCCGGGTACGCCCTGGCCGGGGGCTGCGAGATCCTGCTTGCCTGCGACCTGGCCGTCGTCGCCGAGAGCGCGCGGATCGGGGACCGGCACCTGGAGTACGGGCTGCTGCCCGGCGCGGGCGGGTCGGTCCGGCTGCCGCGGGCGGTGCCGGGCCCGATCGCGCGCCGGCTGCTCTACACCGGCGAGATCGTCGACGGCACGACCGCCGCCGGGTGGGGTCTGGTCAGCCACGTCGCCCCCGACGCCGAGCTCGAGACGGCGGTGGACTCCCTCGTCGCACGGCTGTCGCGGCACAGCCCGGAGGCGCTGGCCGGGATGAAGCGCCTCTACCGCCAGGCCACCGCCGAGCCCGGCGTTCCGGTCGACGAGGCGTTGGCCGCGGAACGGGCGGTGCTCGTCGGGCACGTCACCACCTCGGACGCGGCCGCCGAGGGACTGGCCGCCTTCCGCGAACGGCGCCCGCCACGGTTCCGGGAGGGCCTGTAGATGATCACTACTTACCTGGACGCCATCACGGTCGGCGACACCCACGTCAGCCGCGCCCGCACGATCACCGAGACCGACGTCGTCACGTTCGCGATGTTCACCGGCGACTGGCACCCGATCCACACCGACGTCACCTACGCCGAGCAGGACGCCGCGTTCGGTGCCCGGATCGCGCACGGCGCGCTGGTCATCTCGGTGGCACTCGGGCTGGTGACGTTCTGGCCGCCGGCGATGAAGGCGTTGTACGGCATCGACACGCTCCGCTTCGTCGCGCCGACCCGGATAAGCGACACGCTGCACGTCGACACCGAGGTGATGGCCGTCGACGACCGCGGCGACGGCACCGGTGTCGTCACCTCGTCGTTCGCAACCAGCGCGACGAGGACGTGCTGGTGGCGACGTTGAAGTGCCTGGTCGCCCGGGAGCCCGCCGGGGCGTGACAGGCAGCGCCTGTCGCAGGATGAGGCACTGCCCGCGTCGCACTGTGGGTGAGGATGGTGGCGCAGCTCACACGTCGAGGAGGACGCAGAGATGGCCGACCTGGCACGCGGGACCGTGGACGCCAACGGGATCACCTTCACCTACCTGGAGGCCGGGGAGGGGCCGCTCGCGCTGTGCATGCACGGCTTCCCGGACTCGCCGTTCACCTACCGGCATCTGCTGCCGGCACTGGCCGAGGCCGGGTTCCACGCCGTCGCACCGTTCGCCCGCGGGTTCGCGCCGACCACGCTGCCCGCCGACCCGACGCACGTGCACACCTCGACGATGGTCGCCGACCAGATCGCGCTGGCCCGCGCGCTCGGCGGTACCGGAACCGACGCGCTGCTGGTCGCGCACGACTGGGGCGCGGTCGGCGCCTGGGGTGCGGGCAGCCGGGCGGCGGACCTCTGGGGTCGTTGCGTGATCATGAACATCCCGCCGTTCGAGATCTTCGGGCAGAATCTGGTCACCTACTCCCAGATCAAGAAGTCGTTCTACTTCTGGTACTTCCAGATGCAGCAGGTGATCGAGGAGCGGATCCGCGAGGACGACTTCGCGTTCATCCGCGACATCTGGGGGGACTGGTCGCCCGGCCACGACGCGACCGAGGACGTCGGATACCTCGCGGACTGCCTGCGCGATCCGGCGCACCTGCGCGCGGCGCTGGGCTATTACTGGGGTCAGTTCGACCCGACGCGGTTCGGCTCTGAGGCCTGGGCCGCCGGGCAGGCCGCCGCGTGGGGCGGCGACATCCCGCAGCCCACGCTCTACCTGCACGGCACGAACGACGGCTGTCACGGCATGGACGGCCCGCAGGTGGCCACCGTGGCGGACCACGCCGGCCCGGGCTCGGAGGCCGAGCTGATCTCCGGCGTCGGGCACTTCATGCTGGTGGAGCGCCCGGAGGAGATCAACGCGAAGATCCTGGGTTGGCTCGGGCGCACCGGCTGACCCACTACGGCCCCGGCCCGACATGACGGGCACCTCATCCAGGGCCGGAGGTCGTCGTGCGCAGACTGTCCCCGCCGGGCCCGCTGGCCGCGCTGCGCCTGGTCGACGACGCAGACACCGCCCTCGACCAGGGGCTGGTGCAGGCCCGCGACGCGCAGGAGCGCACCCGGCGGATCACGGCGACGCTGGAGCAGACGCTGCTCACGGCGCGGTCGGCCGTCGGCGCCGCGGACGACTTCATCGCGACCCGCCGCGGCGCCGTCGGCACCGAGGCCCGGACCCGGCTCGCCGAGGCCAAGCGTCATCTGCAGCAGGCCGAGGCCGGCGGCGACCCGTCGGCCGCACTCGCCGAGGCGCAGGCCGCCGACACGATGGCCCGCACGGCGCTGCAGCTGGCACGGTCCGACGTCTCGCACTGGTCCGGCCCGTCCTCCGGCGGGTACGGCGGTGGCGGCGGAGGAGCACGTATCGGGATGGAGGTGGGCAGCCTCGTGCTCGGAGGCATCCTCTCCGGCGCGCTGCGAGGCGGCGGTGGTGGCTTCGGTGGTGGCTTCGGCGGCGGGGGTGGCCGCTCGCCCGGCAGCTTCGGCGGCTCGGCCGCCCGCGGTCGGCGTGGCGGGGGC
>JAKDNL010000139.1 GCA_030451825.1 Pseudonocardia sp.
GGGGTGTCGAACATACGATCGATTATAGCGCGCCGAACAGCGGGAATCCAGCCTGATTTCGGGATTCTCGGCTCGCGGATGCCCATCCTGGATATGGCTGCCGGGGCTGGCCGGTTGTGATCGATGTCCGGGTATCGATCGGGGCCAGTGGTGGCCCCGATCGGTACTCAGACATCGATCAGGCGCGAGGGCGGTGACCGCCGCCGGGTTACCCGGATCTGGCGACTCGACCCCGCCGACTCGGCCTCGGCGACGGAGCTCTTCGCGGCGGCCGCGCGGGTCCGCGGCCAGATCGTGACGTCGTCGGTGCGCTCGGCCATCGCGATCAGGGCGGGCGGGGCGGTCAGCGCCGCCCGCACCAGGCTGATGGTGGACAACCGCGCCGTCACCGAGCCGCGGGCCCGGTCACCGTCACGAGCCCGGCCTCGGCGGCCAGGCTCACCAGGTCCAGCATCGCGGGCTGCCACGGGTCGAGCAGCCTGGAGCCGTTCGCGGAAGCAGGCGGCTGATCACGCATGTCGCCCCCACGGCACAGTGGCGACCGTAGGAGCCGACGCCACAGGAGGTACAGGATGAGTCAGCTCGGACACCCGGTAGGTGCAGCGCTCGCGTTCGTCTGGCTGGGAATGGTGCTCGCGGTCTCCGTGCTCGAGGCTCCGCTCAAGTTCCGGGCCCCGGGCGTCACCCTGGCGCTGGGCCTGGGCATCGGCCGGCTCGTGTTCCGCGCCCTCAACATCGTCGAAGTCGTCCTCGCCGCCGTTATCACCGTGTTCTGCGCGGCGGCGCCCTCGACCACTGTCTGGGTCTGGGCCCTGCTCGGCGGGCTCTGGCTGGTGCTGGCTCTCCAGCTCCTCGCGCTGCGTCCCCGGCTCAACCGAAGGACCGACCTCGTCATCTCCGGGGCCGACGTCCCGTCCTCGTCCCAGCACCTCGTCTACATCGCCCTGGAGGCTGTGAAGATCGTCCTGCTGGCCGTTGTCGGCGTCGTCCTGATCGCCTCCATCCCATGACCCGCCGCGACCTCGCCCCGCCGATCTCCTGAACACCTCGGTGTCACGAGTCGACCGCTGCTTCCGCAGAACATTGCCGGTCACCGGAAGATCCAACGCGTCAAGGTTGCGCACCCGGGCCCTGGCCGGAGCCGGCGGTCGGAGGCACGGTGGAAGCAAGGTTGCCGTCATCCAGTCGCGGCCGACCGGAGTGTGCCAGCGATCCGATCTCAGGAGCGGTGAACGGCGGGCTCCGCGGTCGCGGCTCGATCGGTGCCCACGTTGTTATGCCCGCTTGCAGGGCCGCACCCCACGGTCTGCACGCCCGATCCAGGCAGCGTGGTGCTACTCGTAAGGAGAAGGATGATGGATTCGCGGGTATGGCTGGCTCAGGACACCTACGATCGCCTGCGGGACGAGCTCGCGGAGCTCCTTCGCCAGCGCGCGGGGGCGACGCCCGAGTCCGAAGCGACGAACGTCCGTGACAGCTCTGACCAGCACACCGACCAGCAGATCCTTGCCGACCGACGTGATCGCGACTACCGGATCCGGAAGCTGCAGGAGCTCCTGCTGGACCCGGTCGTCGGGGACGCGCCCCCCGACGACGGGATTGCCGAGCCCGGGATGCTGCTGACCGTGCGCTACCCGGAGGACTCGGAGCCCGAGACATTCCTTCTGGCGCACCGCGAGGAAGGTGCCCACCCGGACGTGGAGATCTGCTCGCCCGACTCTCCGCTCGGCCAGGCGCTGGCTGGGGCCCGGGACGGCGATACACGCGAGTACCGGCTTCCCAACGGTCGGGTCCAGCAGGTGACGCTCGAGCGGGCCGCCCCCTACGGCGCTGCTCCGCGCCCCACCACCGGATCACCGGCCTGAACCTGGCACCGGGGTCGGGCCACACCCGCCGATCGCCCTCGACCGCCGCGAGTGGCCTCGCCGGATCCCCGCCGGCTCCGTGCCGCGAATCGGGGCGGTCCGACGTCGCCGCACAGGGCTCCACCGTGGCCGGCGGTTGATCGGCGCGGGCCCGGAGTCGTCGGACAACGTCGGAGGTCTGCTATGGATACCCACGCCGCGGAGTCCCCGGTCGCGATGCTCGGCTGCGGGCACGAAGCCGGCGGGCCGGAGATCATGTGGCTGCGTCGGGTGCTCGGGATTGCAGTCGTCGGTCCGCGTCATCAGCACCTCGGGCATGTGCGGGACCTCGTGGTGCGGTCGCCGGCCGGTCCACTGAACAACGTGGTGATCGGCCTGGTCGTCGACGTGGGTGGTCACCGAACCCAGGTCCCCGCGACCGCGGTCAGGCGTTGGCACGCCACGGGCGTCGAGGTGCGGGAGATGACCGCGGGCCGGTCGGAAACGGACACCGTCGTCGAGGGCGCCGGGGTGTGTCTCCGCAGGTCGGTGCTGGGCCAGCCGGTCCTGACCACACCGCTGGGGACCCGCCCTCGGCGCATCACCGATGTCGGCATGCATCCGACGAGCGCAGGCTGGGCCGTCTGCGCCGTCGACACCCGAGCCCGGTGGCAGCGACGGTGCGGTAGGCCCCGGCGGCTCACCGAATGGAGGCATCTGGTTCGGCGCCGCCAGGTGGTCGCTGCGGAGCCAGAACTGCCCAGGAGGTCGTGAGCCGACGCCGCGGGGCTGAACCGGTGCGCGTCCTATGTCTCGTCGATGACGGTGGCGCAGTGCGGGCACCGTGTCGGCGGGTCCTCGTCCGCGAGGCGTCCACACTCCGGGCACAGCCGATGCATGAGGCATACCGGTTCGCCGCCGACGCGCTCGCGGACGTTCTCACGTTCCGGCGTCGCCTTGCCTCCATGCTCGGGCCGGTTCATCGCTCGCCTCCGCTTCCTGCAGCCACTTCTCGCCCCGGTCCGGCGCCGCAACCTGACCGAGGACTCACATCGTATCCCGATATATGTGCTGGTGGCACGGTCCGATGCCGAAGGTCGGCAACCTGGCGCAGCCAAGTCGGCCGGTGGCAGCGGTGCCCTCCGGCCGGCGTGCGAGGCATGGTTGGGGAGCAGTTCGGAAGCGACCCGGACGAGGACCACGTGAGGGGGCCTGTCGTGCTCAGTGATCACGAGCGGAAGGCGTTGCAGGAGGTCGAGCGGCAGTTCATGGCCCAGGACCCGGACTTCACCCGGTCCTTCGACGCTGCCGGGCACTCGTCGACCTACACTCTCCAGTGGATCTATGAGATGCCCCGGTGGGTGTACCGGCTCGCGATCGGGCCGGCGGTGGCGCTGGGGTTCCTGATGATTCTTGCCGGGGCGCCGTGGATCGCCATCCTGTTCGCCGCGGCGGCCGTCCTGCTCGTCTGGATCAGCAGGCGTCGGAGCGAGCGGGTCGGCTGATGGCCGCCCCGAACGGCGCGGATCCGCGGCCACAGGCGGGCGGGGTCGTCGTCGGCGTCGACGGCTCCCCCGGCTCGCTGGCTGCGCTGCGCTGGGCGGTCCGGGAGGCGTCCGAGCGCGGCCAGACGGTGCAGGCGGTGATCGCGTGGCACTTCCCGGTGCCCTCACCCGTCGGCAATGTGGCCACCGTCGACGAACGTCATCCGGTGATCGCCGCCGAGGAGATCCTGGCCTCGGCCCTCGTCGAGGCCGGTGTCGCCGACGACAACGCGATGGTGACCACGACACCGGTCGAGGGGCACCCCGCCGAGGTGTTGATGCAGCTCGCCGAGCGGGCCGACCTGCTGGTGGTCGGCTCCCGCGGCCACGGACGGATCTTCGGAGCGCTGCTCGGCTCGATCAGCCAGTACGTGGCCTCCCGCGCCGCCTGCCCGGTCGTCGTCATCACTCCCGACGCCGTCGCCGGTCGCAGGTCCCGGGCCCGACGCTGACCGGTGCCGGCCGGGCTCGTCGTCGATGGGAGCCCGCCTGCCTGCGTGTGTGTTGTGGGGCACGGGGTCCCCTGACCCTCCCTCCCCGAGCGGAACCGGCACATGGTGGTGCGTCGTACTGCGTGCACCGATCACCTGTGCGCCGTGCTGGGCTGGTGTGTGCGTGCGTGCGGGGAGTCGAACCCCGTGCGCTGCCCCTCGCGCGCCAGGCAGAGGTCGGTCTTCACCCGCCGACCCTCGGGGTCGTGCCCGCTCTCCGCCCGGGTACCTGCCCCCGTGCCCCGTCCTGAATCCTCCCGTCCTCCGTCCTCCGTCCACGTCGTCTCGACCTGACCACCCTCACGGTCAGTCCAGCAGGGCGACCGTCCAGTTGGCCTGCTGGATGCGTGCGTCCAGCTCGCGGACGTCACGGGCCACGCCGTCGGCCCGGCGGCGTAGCTCGGCCACCGGTAGCGCGGAGAGCTGGCGCAGCTCGGATCGCAGCTGCCGGTAGCCGCCGTGTCCGGCCGCTGCGTCGGCGGCCGCGGTGAGCAGCGCGTGCCGCAGCCGCAGCACGTCGCGCAGGGCCAGGGCGTCGGTCATGGTGCCGTCGGTGCCGAGGTCGGTGGCCTAGTAGCGCATGCCCATGGCCGAGCGGACCTCGTCCAGGGTGGCCTCGGCGATCGCGTTCGCGCGGGCGTTGCCGCGCCGCAGTATCTCGTCGGCCAGGCCCGGATCGCGGGCCAGCTCGGCCCGCCGGGACCGGTGCGGAGCCAGGTAGGCGTTCACGGCCTCGGTGGCGGTCTCCTTGAGCCGGCTGCTTCCGCCGTCGCCGATCGCGTCGGCGAACTCCTGCGGGGTGGTGCCGGAGCACAGCGCAGCGGTGGACAGCAGACCCGCGACGCCCGGGCGCCGCTCCGGCTCGAACGTGATGCGCCGTTCGGGGTCGGTGCGGGTGCGCCGGATCAGCGCCGCCGTCTCGTCGGCCGTCATCCCGAGTGCGATGGCGTTGGCGTGCAACCCCGGACAGCGCCCGCCCGGACGCCTCGTGCTCGGCCTTCACCGTCGGGTTCCGGTGCAGCTCGGCCTCGGTGACCAGGCTCAGGAACGGCAGCAACAGCTGGTTCAAGCGCGGGCACCGCGGAGTGGGTGAAAACGATGACCTGCACGCCGGCGCGCTGCAGCCGTACCCGCTCGACAATCGAGCCGACGAGGTGGCCCAGGTGCAGCGGGCCCGTCGGGCGCTCCCCCGTCAGGACGCGGTATCGGCCGGGGTCGGTGGTGATCGCGCGGTGCAGGGCCGGCATGCGGGCGGCCGTGGTGGCGAACGAGCTCCCGTCAATCGGCTGCGTGGAGCAGCCGCCACCAGGCGAGTCGGGTGGAACGCATGCGGCGATCTTACCCGCGGTTGACGTCTCCTACTTGCCCCGGCCGGTCGAGGGAACGATCGTCGGGTTGGCCTGGTCCGACGCGGCGGACTTCTTCTCGGCCCGCTTCTGTTTGAGGGTCTTGCCGGACTTCTTGCTACTGGACTGGCGCGGGGACTTGTCCGACATGCTCGAACTCCTCGGTACGCGTGACGGAGTCGCCACGCCCGGTGGCGCGCCGGACGGCGCGGGCCGAGCAGGTCCTCGAACGACCTGCCATCGACTGTCCTCCGGCCCGGACCCCGGCGCAATGACCGTGCGCCCGGAAGCAGCCGGGGAGACCCACGCTCGGCGGAGCGGGACACGCGGGAGAGCGCTCGGTGGACCGTGCGCGTGGCGGGGGTTGTCGGTGCGCCACGCGACGTGGTCGGCGACCGCCGTGGGGACATCCGAAGGGGCCTCAGCCCTGTGCAGGTGTGCCCACCCCGCATCCGGCCCGTTGCGAGGGGTCCCTTCGGGACACCGGACGGACGCGGACTCCGGGTCGGTCGGGTCAGGGCGCGCGGACAGCGGGGCGGGTCGGTCGGGTCGCTGGCCCCGGCACCACTCGTGAGCGGAAATCGTCGCCCGGGCAGCGATATCCGCGCACGGGCGAGTTGTTGACGGGCGCAGCACCTGCCGGCCGGAAGGGGCCGACGTTATGGCCCGGGCGACGGTGCGGTCCGGTGCCCCCGCCGCCAGGCCCCCGGCGCCACGCCCACTTCACGCCTGAAGGCGCGGTTGAACGCGGCCTCCGACTGGTACCCGACCGCTGAGGCCGCTTGACCGACGCTGACGGCGTCCCAGGTCAGCATCCGGGCCGCGAGCTGGAGTCGCCAGCGGCCGAGGTACTGCATCGGGGGCACGCCGGCGTACGCGACGAAGCGCTCGGCGAACGACGAGCGTGACATCGCGACCTCGCGGGCGAGGCGTTCGAGTGTCCACGGCTCGGCGGGGCGGCTGTGCAGGAGCCGGAGCGCCGCCCCGACCTGCGGGTCGCGCAGTCCAGCGATCCAGTTGCGGGCGTCCGGAGGCATCCGGTCGAGGTGGCTGCGCAGGGCGTCGACGAACATCAGCTCGGCGAGCTTGGCGAGCATCGCCTCCCGGCCTGCGCCACCGTGCCCGCTCGCCTCCACGGCCGCGTCGAGCAGGTGGGCGACCCAGCGCCAGCTCGCCTCCGACACCGGAGCGCGGACGATCCGCGGGAGCGCCGCGAGCAGCGGGTTGAAGGGCTGGGTGTCGCAGCCCAGGAAGCCACAGACGAAGCGGCACCGGTCCGCGCCGGCGTCCCGCCCGGCGGTGAGCGCGAACGGCAGCATGCGGTCCACCGGCCGGTAGTACTGCGCCGCGTCAGGTGCCCCGCGCATCCCGGGTGCGGAGGCCATGATGTTCGCATCCCCCGACGCGAAGATCACCATCTCGCCGGCCTGCAGCCGGACCGCGGGGTCGGGACCGTCCACGGTCTCCGCCCAGCAGGTGCCCTCCGTGACGACATGGAATCCGATCACGCGGTCCGCGGCGCCCATCACCCGCTCGCCGATCTTGTCCACACTGGGGCTCTCGGTCGCGAACGGAGAGCGGGCGTCGACGTCGAAGAAGACCGCACCGGTCAAACGGACAGCCAGCAGGACGTCGGACAGCACGTCCATCGGGCACCTCCCAGGATCCCCGGCACCATTCGCCGGACGCCCGAGCGAACGGCCGCCGAACCGCGGACGTTCGGTCAAGACAGGCGGTCGATCGAGCATTCTGTCCGGACGTCCGGACTGCCAGTGTCGTCCCACGTCCTCCCGATCGGGAGCCTGTTGGTGGAGGTTTCGATGCTCGACAGTGTGATCGGACGGCCCGGTGGGGTCGACGGAGTAGAACCGGCCGACGACGTCCGGTCCGCCATCGAGCGGTACCACGACGCCGTGAACCGTCACGACATCGACGCCGTCGTGGCCGCCTTCACCGATGACGGCCTGATCGATTGCACGCCGCCGCCGGACGGCGAGCGGTACGAGGGTGCCGTCGGGATCATCGCGTTGTTCCGGCAGCTCTTCGACTCGGACGGACGGACCTTCGAAATCGAAGAACTGTTCACCGCCGGCGACCGCGCCGTGGTGCGTTGGCGCCACCACTGGGTCGATGCCTCCGGGCGCCCGGGCCATGTACGCGGCGTCGACGTTCTGCGCGTCCGCAACGGGCAGATCGCGGAGAAGCTCTCCTACGTCAAGGGCTGACCGGCACGCGCCCCGTCGGCGATCGAAGGAGTGACCCGGCGCAACCTCTGTGGATCCCCGTCGTTGATCTGATCATCAGCACGGAGCGCAACGGAGCGGGGGCCGAACGGATGAGCCGACGTCGATGGGCAGCAATCGGGACGGTGGTCGCCGCCGCGATCGCGGTGCTGGCGACGGCCCCGCTGGCCCAGGCCGCGCCGGAGCAGCCGGGCGTGCCCCAGCCCCCGGCGTCCCAGCCGTCGGTGTTCGACCCTCCTCCTCCAGGGTCCAACGACTGGAATTGCACGCCCGGCGAGGAGCACCCGAACCCGGTCGTCCTGGTGCACGGCCTGTCCGCCAACCAGTCCAACAACTGGGCCTACATCTCGCCGCAGCTCGCCCAGCAGGGCTACTGCGTGTTCTCGCTGACCTACGGCCGCTCCCCGCTCGCACCGCCGCCGCTGTCCCAGGTCGGCGGCCTGCAGCCGATGGAGCGCAGCGCCGAGGAGCTGGCCGCGTTCGTCGACCGGGTGCGCGGCACCACCGGTGCGGACAAGGTCGACATCGTCGGGCACTCCGAGGGCAGCCTGATGCCGAACTACTACGTGAAGTTCCTCGGCGGCGCCCGCTACGTCGACCGCTACGTGGGGATGACCCCGCTCTGGGACGGCACCGAGACCGCAGGTCTGGCGTTCCTCAACCGGACCGGGCAGCAGCTCGGTATCGACCCCCTCCTGGGTCTGACCCTGGACCCGGTGTGCGGTTCCTGCCGCCAGTTCCTGAAGGGGTCCGACTTCATCGAGAAGATGAACTCCGACGGCGGCCCCGCGGTCGACGGCGTCACCTACACGATGATCATGACGAGGTACGACGAGCTGGTCGTGCCCTACACCAGCGGTGAGCTCGACGGCGCGACGAACATCGTCCTGCAGGACGGGTGCCCGACCGACCTGGCCGAGCACGTCGCCGTCGCGTTCGACCCGGTCACGCTGGGGCACATCGAGAACGCCCTCGACCCGGACGACGCGACGCCGGTCCGCTGCACGCCGGTCGGGCCGGACGCCCCGCCCGCGATCTGATCCACCGGGCGGTGGCAGCCTGAGGTCATGTCTGCCGAAGAGCTCGTCGCCGCCGTCAAGGCCGGGGAACCGTGTACCGACCTGGATCTGCGTGAGGTCGAGCTGCGGGAGGTGAACCTGGCCGGCGCGCAGCTGCGCGACTGCCGGTTCGATGACGCCGACCTGGGCGGCGTCCGTCTCGACGGCGCGCGGATCACCGGCGGCAGCCTGGCCCGGGCCGACCTGCGCGAGGCCGACCTCACCGACGCCGTGGTGAGCGGTGTCGACCTGTCCGGGGCGCGGTTCGCCGGCGCGATGCTCGGTGACGCCCGGTTCGAGGGCTGCCGCATGATCGGGACGTCGATGCGGGGCCTGCGCGGGCTGGCCGCGTCGTTCCGGCTGGTCGGATGCAACCTGCAGGTCGCGGACCTGCAGGAACTCAGCCTCAAGGGGATGCACGTCGAGGAGTGCGACCTGTCCGAGGCGGACCTGCGCGGCGCCGATCTGCGCGAGGTCGTGTTCGACCGGTGCCGGCTGCGCGGCACGGTGCTCAAGCACGCCCGGATGGGCGCGGCCGATCTGCGGTCCTGCGACCTCGGCGAGATCACCCCGGACACCCCGCGGGAGCTGGCCGGGGCGATCGTGTCCCCGGCGCAGGCATCCGCCGTGTGCGAGGCGCTGGGACTGATCGTCCTCGATCAGTAGGTCGAGCGCTCCTCGTCGTCGGAGAGCAGCTGGCCGTCGATCCACGGGTCCAGGGAGCGTTCCCGGCCCAGGCCGCCGGTCATCCCGCAGTCCCGGTTGACGATCTCGTCGGAGTCCGCGAACGGGCTCAGCCGGGGCAGGCCGGAGAGGTCGCACCCCCCCGGCTCGGAGAGCGGACCGGAGGACTGCGGCGACGACGCGTGCGCGTCACCCTGCTGCTGCTCACCGGCCGTCTGCCGGCGCTCCTGCTGATCGTGGAACGCCTCCAGCTCGGAGCGTCCCTGCTGCTGTGCCGCCATGTCGCGGCTGCGGGCGTCGGCGCGGACGTCCTCCACCACGGCGGTCACCGAACGCTGGTCCCGGGCCTGGGCGAGGGCGTCCTGCTCGCGCGCGGCGTCGGTGGCCGAGGTCACCGCGGACACGGCCTGATCCGCCCGCCCCGGGACCTCGGTGCGGACAACCGGCGGCGGTGGGTCGGTCTCGGCCGCGGTCGGTGCCACCGCCTCGTCGGTCGTCGCGCCGTCCTCCGTGGCGTCCGGTGCCGCGGCACCGGTGCTCAGCACCAGGCCGGCCGCCGCGCCCGCCACCCCGAGGACGGGGACCGTGCCGGCCAGCGCCCAGCGGGTGATGCCCGGTCCACCCTGTCGATGGCGTCCGCTCATGTGATCGCCTCCCGCCAGTCTGTGCCCGAACAGTGATGACCCCAAACACGGTGTGGTCGCCTGCCGATCGGCGAGCGCGACGTCGGCCTGATTCTGCTGCACCTGCCCCTCGGCCCGGGTGCGTGGAGGTACCCTGCCCGGCATGACCGGGTCCGATCTATCTCGTCGTGTCGATCGCGCGGAGGAAGACGTCACGGCGATCTCTGACACCGTGCTCGAGATCAAGGAGACCGTGGATCGGCATACCGCGGCCTTGGAAGCGCACGGCCACGAGCTTGCTGCGATCAGGGAAACCCAATCCCAGCACGGCGAAGTGCTGGCCGAGATTCTCCGCCGCTTGGACGCCCGTTAACTGGCCCGTGCGCGGATATCGCTGCCCGGGCGACGATTTCCGCGCACGAGTGGTGCATAGGGTCAGGGACGTCGACCCGGCCCGCCGTCCACGCCCCTGACCCGACCGACCCGGTCGCTCAGGACGGCGGCGTGAACCGCCCGTCGACGGCCGTCCAGCCGCCGTCCAACGGCGAGCACCGAGCCCGTCACGAACGTCGAGGCGTCCGAGGCCAGATAGACGACCGCACCGGCCAGCTCCGAGGGCGACGACCACCGCCCGAGCGCGGACTTGGCCGCGTACGCGTCGTACCACCCGGGGTTGTCCTTGATCTGCGCCGTCAGTGGTGTCTCCACGACGCCGGGTGCGATCGCGTTCACCCGCACCCCGGACGCGCCGTGGGCTCGATGAGCCGCGCGGCGGTCCCGTGGTCGAAGGTCTCGGGAGGTGCTTTCCGGAGATTTCCTTCGTCAACCGAATCGGTTCGCGAGCGAAATTCTGCCGAAGGTCCGCCGCCGGCGTCATGGCGTCGGACCGGCGGACCGACGCGGGCGCTTCAGGACAGCGCCTCGTGCAGCGCGGCGATCCGGCGACGGCGGTCGGCGCGGATGCTCAACGCGGTGTCCAGGTCGACGTCCACGAACCGGGTTCGGGTGCGTGGCGCGGACTGGGCGACGATGTCGAGGTCACCGGAGATGACCGTCGCGACCATCATGTAGCCGCCACCGGAGACCGCGTCGCGGTGCAGCACGATCGGCTCCACCCCGCCCGGCACCTGGATCGAGCCGATCGGGTACGGCGAGTCCACGATGTTCGACGGGTCCTGCCCGGCCCCGAACGGCGGCTCCCGGTCCACGGTCTCCAGCTCGCCGCCGCCGTAGCGGAACCCCATCCGGTCCGCGACCGGCGTCAGCGTCCACGTCGTGTCCAGGAACGTGGCCCGGCCGGAGTCGGTGAGCCGGTGGTCGTAGAGCCCCATCACGACCCGCACCTCGACGTCCTTGGACATGGCCGGTCGAAGCTGCGACGGCACCACGAGCCCGGCCCGCCCCGAACCGCCGGAGCCGATCGGCAGCACGTCGCCCTCGGCGATCGGGCGCCCGTCCACCCCGCCGAGCGAGCCGATCACGTAGGTGGCGCGGCTGCCCAGGTCGACCCGGGTGTCCAGGCCGCCGGACACGGCCAGGTAGGCCCGCGCGCCGGCCTTGAGATAGTCGAAGTCGAGCACGTCACCCTCGGCGACCTCGAACGACTCCCAGAGCGGATGCTCCGACCCGTTCACCCGCGGGGCGATCCCGGCACCGGTCACGGCGACCACGGCCGGACCGGTGAACCGCAGCTCAGGCCCCATGTAGACGATCTCGAGCGCCGCCGAGTCGGCGCCGTTGCCGACGAGCCCGTTCGCCGCGGCCAGCGAGTACTGGTCCAGCGCGCCCGAGGGCGGGATGCCGAGGTGGTAGTAGCCGGAGCGCCCGCGGTCCTGGATCGTCGTGGACAGGCCCGGCTTGCGGACCTCGATCGTCGTCGTGCGCGGCGCCGATGATTCGTTCGCAGGCTCACTCATGCCAGGACCTCCAGCAGGCGCTTGTTGTAGCCGTCCGGGTCGTCGAGGAACGGCTGCAGGTCGAACTCGACGTCCCGGGCGGTGATCCGGTACTGCCCGGCCTCCGCCGAGGCCTGCAGGTCGTCGTACTCGTCGCGGTCGATCTGCCGGAACTTGACCATGTCGCCGGACCGCATGAACACCTTGTGCTCGGTGAAGTCCGGCTTCTGCTGGCGCGGGTCGTAGATCGGGGCGGGGGTGATGCCGAACATCTGGTAGCCGCCGGCACCACGCACCGAGTAGATGCAGGAGAAACAGCCGCCGTAGCCGACCGTCTGCTTCGGGGTGTCGGTCCGCGGGCGCACGTACTTCGGCACGATGATCTGGCGCTCGCGGGGCACCATCTGGTACTTGAACGGCAGCCCGGCGACGAAGCCGACCATCGAGGTGAACCACGGCGAGCCGGAGTGCGCGGCGATGAACTCCTCGACGCTCGCGAAGCCGTTGATCCGGGCCGCGTACTCGATGTCGGTGGCGTCCGGGTCCTGGTGGCGGTCCCGGAAACGCATCAGCGTCTCCGTGGTCCACGGGTCCTGGTAGAGCACCGGGATCTCGACCACCCGGCACGGCAGGGTGACACCGAGCGCGTCGCCGACGCGGGCCTCGATGCTCTTGAGGTGCTCCAGGAAGCCGTACGGCTCGAGGACGTCGGGGTCGTAGCGGACCTGGTAGGACGCGTTCGCCGGGCAGATCTCCAGGATCCCGTCCGGGCGCTCGTCGCGCAGCAGGTTGGTGATCGCGACGGCCTTGAAGTTGGCCTGCAGGCTCATCTCCTCGGCCAGCTCCACGAACACGAACTCGTCGCCGCCCCAGCTGTAGCGGGCACTCATGCGCTCACCCCTCGCGGTGTAGATGCTCGTTCCGCTGACGCTTCTCTCGTGTCCAGCCATTGTTCGAGAGTCGCGGTGTGGAAGTCCGCCGAGGCGAACCAGTCCTGCTCGAGCAGCTCGGTGAACAACCCGGCCGTGGTCGGGATGCCGGAGACCGAGAACTCGGCCAGCGCCCGGCGCGACCGCGCGATCGCCTCCGCCCGGTCGGATCCCCAGACGATCACCTTGGCCAGCAGCGAGTCGTAGTACGGCGGGACCTTCCCGTCCGGCTCCAGCCAGGTGTCACAGCGCACCCACGGCCCGGACGGCAGCGTCACCCGCCCGGCGTTCCCGGGTGCGGGCAGGAAGCCCCGGTCCGGGTCCTCGGCACACACCCGGAACTCGAGGGCGTGCCCGCGGGCGGTGATCGCGTCCTGGGTGAACCGCAACGGCTCGCCGGCCGCGATCCGCAGCTGCTCGGCGACCAGGTCGATCCCGGTGACCAGCTCGGTCGTCGGGTGCTCGACCTGGATCCGGGTGTTCATCTCGATGAAGAAGAACTCGCCGCCCGAGCCGGGGGTGGCCGCGTCGTCGACCAGGAACTCCACGGTCCCGGCACTGCGGTAGCCGGCCTCCCGGCACAGCGACACCGCCGCGGCCGTCATCGCCGCCCGGGTCTGCTCGGAGATCCCCGGCGCGACGGCCTCCTCGAGGACCTTCTGCCGGCGCCGCTGCAGCGAGCACTCCCGCTCGAACAGGTGCACCGCG
>JAKDNL010000762.1 GCA_030451825.1 Pseudonocardia sp.
CTGATGATCAGCGGCAGTCTACGACCGAGTGTCTACAAGATCGGGAACGGTCCAGACACCTCCGCTCGACGCCATGCTCGTCTGCCATATCGCGGGTTGCGATCGCGTCACCGGGTCGAAGAGTGGTGTCCCGGCGGCCGACGAGGCCGGCTGCGACAGGCGTTGTTCCGACCTCGTACACAAGTACATCGAGCGGGTTCATTCGCTGGTGAACGAGTACAGCGCAGCCCCCGGGCCGGCCGCTGTCGACGAGCTGCCCGCTCCCACCCCGGCAGGCGAGGCCGGCCGAGGATGTACCGCCGCCGACCCCACCGGCGGACGCTGCCTGACAGCCGCGACACGCCACGCGTACGACGAGATCGCGAGGGTCTTCGGTCCTCCTGGAGGAAATCGCGCAGTCCGCTCCGCGGACTGCTGGGACGCCCACGCCTGGAACCCCACCAGCGACCATCCTCGGGGACAGGCCTGCGACTTCTTCCCCACCGACGCCGGCCGATTCCCCCAGGGGCAGGAACTACAGAACGGGTGGCGTCTCGCCAACTGGCTACGTACCCACGCCGCCACGCTGAAGGTCAGCTACGTCATCTGGCAGGGGCGGATCTGGACTCCCGGAACCCCCGATGCCGACGGCTGGGGACGCCCGTACACCGGAGGCGGCGTCTACGACCCGAACGACGCCACCGGCGGCCACCACGACCACGTACACCTTTCGATCGCGCGATAGCCACCCTGCGAGCGGGACGTGGGCGTGACCACGCCGCAGCAACGCACCCGATTCGTGAGGTATCGGCTGGTAAGGGCGGCGACCACGCGATCACCGACGCGAGTCCGTACTACCGGACTCACCTGACCCGGCCACCGGGTCCTGCTTGTCGAGGGGTGACTGTACATGGACGCCGAGGATCCCAAGCTCGAGACCATCCGAAAGCTGCTCGCGAAGGCCGAACGGGCCGCGACCCCGGACGAGGCCGATGTCTACAACGCCAAGGCGGCACACATGATGGCGCGGCACGGTGTCGACGCCGCGATGGTCGCGTCCGCCGGAGACACTCACGACGTGATCGGAAGTCGCCGCATCACGATGACCGATCCTTACTCGACCGAGAAGGCGACGCTCGCCGGCTGCGTCGCCAGCACCTCGAACTGCCGTGTGGTCCGTCATCCGGGGTTCGGTCGCGGCCAGACCGCCGCGGTGACAGTGCTGGGGTTCGAGTCGGACCTCAATCGCGTGGAGCTCACCTATACGTCGCTGTTGCTGCAGGCGACGCGTTCGCTGGTCCGACAACGACCCCCTGCGTGGTCGAACGAGTCGACCACTGCATTCCGTCGAACCTGGCTCATCGGCTTCTCGGCCGAGGTCCACCGGAGATTGTCCGAGGCCGGAACAGCCGCTGTCCGCAACCACGACGCGGAGCTCGTCGCTGGGCGACCGTCAGCTGCGTTGGTGCTCGCCGACCGACGATCTCTGGTCGACCGGGCCTACGAGAAGCAGTTCGGGAACCTCCGTACCGCTCGTCCACGTCGGCTGTCCGGGACCGGCTACCACGCCGGGGCCGAGGCAGGACGCCGCGCGGACGTCGGACACAAACGTGTCGAGCGCATCCGACGAGCCATCGACCGAGGCTGAGGCTCCGAGTTGTCCACAACGGCGAGTTCGTCATTGCCCTCGACCCCTGTCAGCCCGAACCTCGGCGTCGTGACTGCACTCCGCACAGCCATCAGCGTTGCCCTGCTCGCGCTCGTCTGCAGCGCCTGCACGTCTCCATCGTCCGGGGATCTTGATGTCCGGACCGGCTGTACGTCGGTCACCGCCAAGCGCGCGCCCGCCCCGTCCGGCGTCGCGATGATCGTGCGCGCCGCCGGATGTCCCGATGCGGCCGAGTCGGTCGATCGCATCGCGGCAGCGGTGTGGCGATCTCTCCGTCAGCCGGTCGACGAGATCCGGATCGACGTCTCGGCGGGAGACCGAAGGGTACCTGCCACGGTGGCGTTCTCCCGCGGCGTGCTCACCGACCGCTTCGGCGACGGCCCCTCCGGACCGGCCGTTGCGCCGGTCGAGCCCGACCAAGACGCCAGCTTGTGGCTTCTCCTGCCCATCGCGTGGATCGCCGCAGGACTCGGGGTTCTAGCACTGGTGTACCGAGCTGCGCGCGCGGGAGCCGTTCTCTTCGTCATCAGATGATCGAGCGGTCCGTACCGCACAGCCGTTCGTCAGCTCGGCCCGTGACCGCCGCCGGGTACCGGACCTTCGCCTCGCCGATGTCCCGCGTCCCGTCCGCTTCTCGCCAGGCCCGATCGGATGGTCCGTCGAATCTCGTCGGAGCTGAATCTCTCGACACCGACGTGTCCGGACGCCGCGGCGTTCAGGGCCGCGTCGACGTCGATGTCGTTCAACTGACCGGCGTGCACGAAGCGTCCGAGCCGGGCGGCCGCTTGGAACAAGGTGGCGTTACGCCGACCCGGCGCTGCCTCGGCAACCCGTCGCATCTCGCCGTCGATCGCGGCCCGGATGTACGCGGAATGGGGAGCTTCCTGTCGCGGAGGACAGCGCGGGATCGGTGGTTGCAACGCCGCCAGGATCCAGGCCGGAGCTGGTACGGGGTCGGGCCCGTGGACGATCCGATATCGCGATCTCCCACTCCACGACCCGGGCCCGACAACGTAACCGCCCCTTGTCGTTGCCCTTCTGGCGTGTCTCATGGATGGCCGGGGTGTGGCAT
>JAKDNL010000763.1 GCA_030451825.1 Pseudonocardia sp.
ACTTCGCGACCCGGCCGGGGACGTCGGTGAAGATCAGGTCGGCGAGCATGTTGTTCGTCCGGCGCAGGCGACGGGCCAGCACGCGCAACAGCTGTTCGGCGATCTCCGGGCGCTTGCCGATCCACTCGCGCAGCGCGGCGCGGTCCATCGTGTGCGTGCGCACCTCGGTGACCGCGGTCGCGGTGGAGGTCCGCGGGCCCGGGTCGAAGATGGACAGCTCGCCGAACATGTCCGACGGGCCGGCGACCATCAGCAGGTTCTCCCGGCCGTCCGGGGACTTGCGGCCGAGCTTCACCTTGCCACCGGTGACGATGTAGAGGCGGTCACCGGGCTCGCCCTCGCTGAAGATCACCTGCCCGCGCGAGAACTCGGAGGGCTCCAGCGCCTCTGCCAATGCCTCGGCGGCCTGGGGCTCCACTCCTTGGAAGATCCCGGCCCGGATCAGAACATCGTCCACTGCACAGCTCCTCGTTCACCTACCGCACAGGCGCGGCGGGTCGTCGGCGCGCCAGTGTAGGGCCCGACGCCCTGCGGATGCGCAGCAGGAACCCGTTCGGGCGCGCCCGACCGGGTCCCGTCACTCGTTCGGACCGCTGCAGGACGCCCGCGGTCCAGGGCAGATCCTGTCAGGCCGACGGGATCCGGCTGCGACGGGCACCCCGGCGGCGGCCCCGGTTGCGGAGCCGGAACAGCTCCAGCGCGCGGCCGGTGCCCTGCCGGAACAGGGCGCGGAGTTCGTCCGGACGGGGCTGCTCGAGCATTTCGTCGAGCTCGTCCTGACGCACGGTGGACTCCCGCAACCGGGATTCGACGCGCTCCATACCCAGCGCGAAGAACATCACGAGCAGCGGCACGAGGACGGACAACCAGGCAGTCATGGCAGATGGGATCCTCCCGCACACCGGACCCGCTCCGACGCTCGGGGTGCCCGTCGCGGCGATCCTGATATGCACTCGTGACCCTCATCGGAGCAACCGTCCGCGCCGTTACCCGGGCCCGGGCTCCGCCGGACATGGTTGTCGGTGGCTCCCCGTAGTCTCTTGGACCGTGAGCACCTCAGTCCGGCGTCCCACCCGCCGGGCCGCTGCCGGACTCGCCGCGCGTGTCGAGGCCGGCGAGAGCCCGATCGGCCGAGCCCGCCGCGTCGGGCGGATCCTGCGCGGCCTGGCCGTGGCCTACCCCCATGCCCACTGCGAGCTCGACTTCGTCACGCCGCTGGATCTGGCCGTCGCCACGATCCTGTCCGCGCAGTGCACCGACGAGCGGGTCAACCAGGTCACGCCCGGCCTGTTCGCCGCGTACCCGACCGCCGCGGACTACGCCGGGGCGGACCGCACCGGGCTGGAGGAACGGATCCGCTCGACCGGCTTCTACCGGAACAAGGCCTCGTCACTGATGGGGCTCGGGGCGGCGGTCGTGGAAAACCACGGCGGCGAGCTTCCGGCCACGCTGGACGAGCTGGTGAAGCTGCCCGGGATCGGCCGCAAGACGGCCAACGTGATCCTCGGGAACGCGTTCGACGTCCCGGGGATCACCGTGGACACCCACTTCGGCCGGCTCGTGCGGCGCTGGGGGTGGACCGAGGAGGAGGACCCGGTCAAGGTCGAGCACGCGGTCGGCCAGCTCGTCCCGAGGCGGGACTGGACGATCGTCTCGCACCACGTGATCTTCCACGGCCGCCGCGTCTGCCACGCCAAGAAGCCTGCCTGCGGGGCATGCTCGCTGGCCGTCGACTGCCCGTCGTTCGGGCTCGGGCCGACCGAGCCGGAGCAGGCCGCCGCGCTCGTCAAGGGGCCGGAGCGGGCGCACCTGCTGGCGCTGGTCGGCCTCGGCGACGGAAACCCACCCTCCGGGCACGAAGGCGTACCCCCCGGGGACGGCCGGTGAGCCGGTCGCGGACCGGCGGCGCCTCCCGCTCGGAGATCGTCGCGACGGTGGCGGTCGTCGTGCTCGTCGTCCTGGCCGTGGTGGCGCTGTGGCCGGGCTCACCGTCCGGCTCCTCCGGCGCTCCCGGCTCGTCGACCGCGGCCGAGCCGAACGGCGACCCGGACGCGGCGGATCCGTC
Organism: Pseudonocardia sp.; assembly: GCA_030451825.1. Taxonomy (GTDB): domain Bacteria; phylum Actinomycetota; class Actinomycetes; order Mycobacteriales; family Pseudonocardiaceae; genus Pseudonocardia. The sequence goes on from JAKDNL010000763.1 coordinate 2,066, forward strand.
CGCGCTGGCCTCGGCCCGGGCCGGCGCGGGCCTCGACCCGTGCCCGGGCCGCCCGGAACCCGGGCCGGGCGCGCCCGCCGCGGCCACCGGGCCGCGGGCCGGGGTGACGGTGCCGTGCCTGGGCGCCGACGGGACCGTCGACGTCGGGGCGGCGCTGGCCGGGCGGCCCGCGCTGATCAACGTGTGGGCGTCCTGGTGTGCGCCGTGCCGCGAGGAGCTGCCCGCGCTGGCCGCCTACGCCGCGCGTGCGGAGTCCGCGCCGGTGCTCACCGTGGACGTGCGCGACGACCCGGTGGCCGCGCTCTCGCTGCTGCGCGACCTGCACGTCACGCTGCCCGCGGTCACCGACCCGCAGGGCGACCTGCGTGCCGCACTGGACGTTCCGCCGGCGCTACCGGCCAGCTACGTGCTGCGCGCCGACGGCACCGTGACCCGGGTGGACCCTCCGATCCCGTTCCGCTCCGCCGACGAGGTCGCCGCGGCCGTCGCACGGCTGGGGGCGGCGTGAGCGCCACGCCCGACCCCGCGGCCGCCCCGCCGTCGCTGCGTCCGCTCGTCGCGGCCGCGGACGGTCTCGACCCGGCCTCCTTCGGACACCGCCGCACCCCATCGGGATCCGGCGGGCGCAAGGCCGCGGTGCTGATGCTGTTCACCG
>JAKDNL010000764.1 GCA_030451825.1 Pseudonocardia sp.
ACCTACATCTACCCGCCGCAGCCCTCGATGCAGATCATCTCCGACATCTTCAGCTTCACCAGCCGGAAGATGCCGAAGTTCAACTCGATCTCGATCTCCGGCTACCACATCCAGGAGGCGGGGGCGACCGCCGACCTGGAGCTCGCCTACACCCTCGCCGACGGCGTGGAGTACCTGCGCGCCGGCGTCGACGCGGGCATGGAGATCGACAAGTTCGCGCCGCGCCTGAGCTTCTTCTGGGCGATCGGCATGAACTTCTTCATGGAGGTCGCGAAGATGCGGGCCGCGCGCCTGCTCTGGTCGAAGCTGGTGGCGCGCTTCGAGCCGCAGAACGCGAAGTCGCTCTCGCTGCGGACGCACTCGCAGACCTCGGGCTGGTCGCTGACCGCGCAGGACGTCTACAACAATGTCGTCCGCACCTGCGTCGAGGCGATGGCCGCGACCCAGGGACACACCCAGTCCCTGCACACCAACGCCCTGGACGAGGCGCTCGCGCTGCCGACGGACTTCTCCGCGCGGATCGCGCGCAACACCCAGCTGATGCTGCAGCAGGAGTCCGGGACCACGAACGTCGTCGACCCGTGGGGTGGCAGCTACTACGTCGAGCGGCTGACCTACGACCTGGCGCGGCGCGCGTGGGCGCACATCGACGAGGTGGAGAAGGCCGGCGGGATGGCGCAGGCGATCGACGCCGGCATCCCGAAGATGCGCGTCGAGGAGGCCGCGGCCAGGACACAGGCCCGGATCGACTCCGGCCGCCAGCCGGTGATCGGCATGAACAAGTACGTGGTCGACGTCGACGAGGCTGTGGACGTCCGCAAGGTCGACAACGCAGACGTCCGCCGCGAGCAGATCGAGAAGCTGCAGAAGCTGCGTGCCGAGCGCGACGACCGCGCGACCGACGACGCGTTGCGCGCCCTCACGAACGCCGCCGAGAAGATCGGCGAGGGATCGGCGCGGGACGAGGACCAGAACCTGCTGGCCCTGGCCGTGGACGCCGCCCGCGCGAAGGCCACCGTCGGCGAGATCTCCGACGCCCTGGAGAAGGTGTTCGGGCGGCACTCCGGGCAGATAAGGATCATCTCCGGCGTGTACAGCTCCGAGGTAGGGCAGAACCCGGCGATCGACCGGGCCCGCGAGCTGGTGGGCGAGTTCGCCGAGCACGAGGGCCGCCAGCCGCGGATCCTGGTCGCGAAGATGGGCCAGGACGGGCACGACCGCGGCCAGAAGGTGATCTCGACGGCGTTCGCCGACATCGGCTTCGACGTCGACGTGGGCCCGCTGTTCCAGACCCCGGGCGAGGTCGCGCGCCAGGCCGTCGAGTCCGACGTGCACGTGGTCGGTGCCAGCTCGCTGGCCGCCGGGCACCTCACGCTGCTCCCGGAGCTGCGCTCGGAGCTGGCCGAGCTGGGCCGCGGGGACATCATGGTCGTGGTCGGCGGCGTGATCCCGCCCGGCGACGTGCAGGAGCTGCTCGACATGGGCGCCGCGGCGGTGTTCCCGCCCGGCACCGTGATCGCGGAGGCGGCCGTCGACCTGCTGGGGAAGCTCTCGGTGGCGCTAGGGCACGGCTCGGACACCGAGCCCGAGGCCGGGAGCGTGTTCGCCGACTGATGGCCCAGACAACTCACCCGTGCGCGGATAAGCTCGAGGTTCGATGACGGCCCGCACACCCGACGTCGCCGCCCTGGTCAAGGGGGTGCTGGAGGGGTCGCGCACGGTGCTGGCCCGGGCGATCACCCTGGTCGAGTCCAGCAGGGCCGACCACCAGCAGGCCGCGCAGGAGCTGCTCCTGGAGGTCACGCCGAAGGCCGAGAGGAGCGCGAGCGGAACGCGCATCGGCGCCGGCTCGGCCGTGCGCGTCGGCATCTCCGGCGTTCCGGGCGTCGGCAAGTCGACGTTCATCGAGGCACTGGGCACGAAGCTCACCGGGGCCGGGCACAAGGTTGCGGTGCTGGCGGTGGACCCGTCCTCGACCCGCACCAAGGGCTCGATCCTCGGTGACAAGACCCGGATGGCGGCCCTGGCCGTCGACGACAACGCGTTCATCCGGCCCTCGCCGACCACCGGCACGCTCGGCGGGGTCGCCCGGCGCACCCGGGAGACGATGGTGCTGATGGAGGCGGCCGGCTACGACGTCGTGCTCGTCGAGACGGTCGGGGTCGGGCAGTCCGAGATCACCGTCGCCGGGATGGTCGACACGTTCCTGTACCTGACCATCGCCCGCACCGGGGACTCCCTGCAGGGCATCAAGAAGGGGATCCTCGAGCTCGCCGACGTCGTCGCGGTCAACAAGGCCGACGGCCCGTACGAGCGCGACGCCCGCGCCGCGGCCCGCGAGCTGGCCGGGGCGCTGCACATGATGACCCCGACCAGCGCGGCCTGGCGCCCACCCGTGCTGGCCTGCAGCGCACAGAGCGGGATGGGCCTGGACAAGGTCTGGGACAAGGTCACCGAGCACCGTGCCGCCCTGGACGAGGCCGGTGAGCTGGCCACCCGCCGGGCCGATCAGCAGGTGGACTGGATGTGGGCGATGGTCCGGGACCGGCTGATGGACCGGTTGATGACCGACCCGGGCCTGAAGGAGAAGCTCCCCGGCCTGACCCGGGACGTCCGCGGCGGGGAGCTCACGCCGACCCTCGCGGCGCAGACGATCCTGGACGCCCTGCGCTGACCGTCCCCACCGTGCGGGGGTATAAAAGCCCCCGGCCCCGGATTA
>JAKDNL010000140.1 GCA_030451825.1 Pseudonocardia sp.
TCGCTTGCGTCGTGTAACTGTGGTCCGGTGAGCAGCTCTGACCCGAACGGTCCCACCCAGCCGGTCTCCGACCCGGGCGGGCGGACCGCGCGGCTGACCGGGATGGTCCGTGGGGCGTTCGCCGACACCACGCCGTTGCGCACGCCCGCCTACCGGCGGCTGTGGTCGGCCGGGGTGATCACGGTGATCGGGGCGCAGCTCTCGGTCGTCGCGGTGCCGGCCCAGATCTACGCGATGACCGGCTCGTCGGCCTACGTCGGGCTGACCGGTCTGTTCGGCCTGGTCCCGCTCGTGGTGTTCGGCCTGTGGGGCGGCGCGATCGCGGACGCGGTGGACCGGCGGGTGATGCTGCTGTTCACCGGTTCTGGCATCGCGTTCACGTCGCTGGCGCTGTGGGTGGTCTCGGCGTCCGGGACCGGCAACGTCTGGCTGGTCCTGACCCTGTTCGCGTTCCAGTCGGCGATGCTCGCGATGAACCAGCCCACGCGCAGCGCGGTGATCCCGAGACTGCTGCCGGCCGACCAGCTGCCCGCGGCGAACGCGCTGAACATGACGGTCGCGCAGCTCGGCGCCGTGATCGGCCCGCTGCTCGCCGGGGTGCTGATCCCGGTGGTCGGGCTGCCCACGCTCTACCTGATCGATGCGGTGTTCCTGCTGGCCACGTTGTGGGCGACCTGGCGGCTGCCGCCGATACCCGCGACGGTCGCCGCCGGCGCGGCGCGCTCGTCGATCGGCCTGCGCTCGGTGATCGACGGGTTCCGCTACGTCGGGCTGCACAAGGTGTTGCTGGTGTCGTTCCTGGTCGACGTCGTGGCGATGGGCTTCGGGATGCCGCGGGTGGTGTTCCCGGAGATCTCCCAGACGATGTTCGGCGACCCGCCGGGCGGCGGCGTCGCGATGGGCCTGCTGTTCGCCGCGATCCCGCTCGGGATGGTCGTCGGTGGCGTGCTGTCGGGCTGGTTGCGGCACGTGCAACGCCAGGGCGTCGCCGTCGTCGTCGCGATCTGTGTGTGGGGCGTCGGGGTGGCGCTGTTCGGGCTGGTCGGGTCGCTGTGGCTGGCCGTGTGCGCGCTGGCGTTGGCCGGGGCCGGGGACCTGGTGAGCTCGGTGTACCGGTCCTCGATGCTGCAGACCGTGGCCACCGACGAGATGCGCGGACGGATGCAGGGCGTGTTCATGGTCGTCGTGGCCGGGGGCCCGCGGGTGGCCGACATGTGGCACGGCACGTCCGCGGCGGCGATCGGGCCCGATCTGACCGCGACGATCGGAGGCGTGGCCGTCGTCCTCGTCACGCTGCTGGTCGTGGCCCGCTACCCGGAGTTCCTGCGCTATCGCGCCCCGACTGCAGGGTCCTGACCGCGTCTTTCCGGGCACGGCGCGGCGTCGCCGTGTGGAGGCGGGCTACCGCCGATCCGGCGAACCGGTGACACTCATCGCTGTGTTCTGCGGATTCCGGCGGGCGGACTAGCGTGTCCGGGGAAGCAGACGATCCCCAGCTGTGAGAGGGAACCTCCACATGTCCGACGAGAAGGCCGCCGACTCCGCGGTTCTCCAGTACGACGGCGGCGAGTTCGAGACGGCGGTGCACACCCCTACCGAGGGTGCACAGGCCGTCGATGTGAGCAAACTGCTCAGCAAGACGGGTCTGGTGACCTACGACCCCGGCTTCACCAGCACCGCGGCCTGCTCCTCGGCCATCACCTACATCGACGGTGACGCCGGCATCCTGCGCTACCGCGGCTACCCGATCGACGAGCTGGCCGGCCACTCGTCCTACCTCGAGGTCAGCTACCTGCTCATCTACGGCGAGCTGCCGAGCAAGCAGCAGCTCGACTCGTTCACCAACCGGATCAGCCGGCACACCCTGCTGCACGAGGACCTCAAGCGGTTCTTCGACGGTTTCCCGCGCGACGCGCACCCGATGCCGGTGCTCTCCTCCGCGGTCAGCGCGCTGTCGACGTTCTACCAGGACAGCCTGGACCCGCACGACTCCGACGCCGTCGAACTCTCGACCGTCCGGCTGATGGCGAAGGTCTTCACGATCGCGGCGTATGCCTACAAGAAGTCGGTCGGCCAGCCGTTCCTCTACCCGGACAACTCGATGAGCCTGGTGGAGAACTTCCTGCAGATGACGTTCGGCTTCCCGGCCGAGCCCTACGAGCTCGACCCGGACATGGCCAAGGCCCTGGACACGCTGCTTATCCTGCACGCCGACCACGAGCAGAACTGCTCGACCTCGACGGTGCGGCTGGTCGGCTCCAGCCAGGCCAACCTGTTCGCATCGATCTCGGCCGGTGTGAACGCTCTGTTCGGGCCGCTGCACGGCGGCGCGAACCAGGCGGTGCTGGAGATGCTCACGCAGATCCGCGACACCGAGAACGGCGACGTCGAGTCGTTCGTGAACCGGGTGAAGAACCGCGAGGACGGCGCCCGCCTGATGGGCTTCGGGCACCGGGTCTACAAGAACTACGACCCGCGCGCGACGATCGTCAAGGAGCAGGCGGAGACGATCCTGAAGAAGCTCGGGGTGAACGACCCGCTGCTGGACATCGCCATGACGCTGGAGGAGAAGGCGCTCGCCGACGACTACTTCGTCGAGCGCAAGCTCTACCCGAACGTCGACTTCTACACCGGCGTGATCTACCGGGCGATGGGCTTCCCGGTGAAGATGTTCACCGTGCTGTTCGCGCTCGGCCGTCTGCCGGGCTGGATCGCGCACTGGCGCGAGATGATGGACGACCCGCAGAACAAGATCGGCCGTCCGCGTCAGCTCTACACAGGCTCCGCCGAGCGGGCCTACGTCCCGCTCGACAAGCGCTAGGGATCCCACCGGACGGCACCCTCGTCGGAGGAGGTTCCGACGAGGGCGCCGCTCGCCGGGGTGGGCGTCCGGCCACTAGCGTCGCTTCGATGGCCGACACCACTGTCGTCTGGTTCCGTCGTGATCTGCGGGTCCGCGACCAGCCCACATTCCTGGCCGCGGCCGACGCCGCCGACCGGGCCCTGGCGCTGTTCGTGCTGGACCCCGCACTGCTGACGCCCTCCGGAGCGGCCCGGAAGAACTTCCTCTACGGCGCCCTGCGCGAGCTCGACGAGGCCCTCGACGGGAAGCTGCTGGTCGTCGAGGGCGACCCGGTCGACGTCGTGCCCCGGGTCGCGACGGCCGTCGGCGCGGCCACCGTGCACATCGCCGCCGACTACGGCCCCTACGGCCGCCGCCGTGACGGATGCGTGGAAGAGGCGCTGGCCGCCGTCGACGCGGAGCTGGTCCGCAGCGGCTCGCCCTACGCCGTCGCGCCGGACCGGGTCAGGAACGCAAGCGGCGACCCGTTCAGGGTGTTCACCCCGTTCAGCCGCGCCTGGGCCGATCACGGCTGGCGCGCCCCCGCCGACACCGCCGCGTCGACCGTGACCTGGATGGACCCGGGGGACTCCGACGGCGGCCCGCACGCCGTTCCGATCCCCGCCGACGAGGCGTGTGAGGCCGAGCTCCCCGAGCCGGGGGAGAAGGCGGCCCTCGCGCTCTGGGAGCAGTTCCTCGACGGCGGTGTGCAGCGCTACGCCGACGAGCGCGACCTCCCGGCGAAGAACGGCACGTCGGCGATGTCGCCCTACCTCAAGTACGGCTGCGTCCACCCGCGCACGATGTTGGCCGGGATCGCGGCGACGAGGTCCGAGAGCGCGGGCACCTACCGGACCGAGATCGCCTGGCGCGAGTTCTACGCCGACGTCCTCTACCGGCGTCCCGACTCCGCGCGGGAGAACTACGACAAGAGGTTCGACGCCCTGCCCAGCGAGTACGGCAAGGACGCCGAGAACGCGTTCGCGACCTGGCAGGAGGGCCGCACCGGCTTCCCGATCGTCGACGCCGGGATGCGCCAGCTGCGTGCGCGGGCGTGGATGCACAACCGGGTCCGGATGATCGTCGCGTCGTTCCTGACCAAGGACCTGCACCTGCCATGGTGGTGGGGGGCACGGCACTTCATGGCGTTGCTCGTCGACGGCGACCTGGCCTCCAACCAGCACGGATGGCAGTGGACGGCCGGGAGCGGCACCGACGCTTCGCCGTACTTCCGGATCTTCAACCCGATCACCCAGGGGGAACGCTTCGACCCGGACGGCGACTACGTCCGTCGCTGGGTACCCGAGCTCGCCGGGGTGGCGGGCACGGCGGTGCACCAGCCGTGGAGGCTTCCCGACGGGATCCCGGAGGGCTACCCGGAGCCGATGGTCGACCACAAGGCCGAGCGCAGGGAGTCCCTCGCGCGCTACGAGCTCGTCAAGAATGCGCGCCGCTGAGCGGAGCTTGCGGAGCGAGCATTCGCGCTGAGCGGAGCTTGCGGAGCGATCATCGGCCCGAGAAGGCCTCCCGCCAGCTCACCTTCGCTCCCGTGCGCAGCACCGAGTTCCGGTAGATCCGGGCCGCGACCCACACCATCACCGCGATCGCGGCGAGCGTGAGCAGTGCCGAGATCAGCACCTGCCACCACGGCGCCACACCCAGCGCGGCGCGGGCCGGCATCAGCGTCGGCGAGAAGAACGGGATGAACGACAGCACGGTCGCCAGCCCGTTGCGCGGATCGTTCGGCAGGACGCTGACCGCGATCACGAACGGGATCAGCAGCGGGAACACCAGCGGCGTGATGGCGGACTGCAGCTCCTCCTGCCGCGAGACCAGTGCCCCGGCGGAGGCGTAGAGCGTGGCGTAGAGGAAGAACCCGAGCAGGTACCACAGCACGGCCAGGCCGAGCGCGGACAGCGCGGCCGTCGGCACGGTGAGCACACCGAGCGCGAGTGCGCCGATGGTGCCGATCGCGCCGAGTATCAGCAGCTGCAGTAACCCCACCGCGCCGAGCCCGAGGATCTTGCCGGCCAGCAGGTGCAGCGGTTTGATCGTGGACAGCAGCAGCTCGACCACCCGGCTGGACTTCTCCTCGACCACGCCCTGCGCGACCTGGCCGCCGTAGTTGGTCAGGGAGAAGAACAGCAGAATCGCGACGGCGAAGGCCAGGCCCAGCCGCTGCCCGCGCAGCGGGTCCTGGGGCGCCAGGGTGGACACCGCGACCGAACCGGCACGCTCGACGGTGGCCGGGTCGACACCGGCGGTGCTCAGCGCGGAGTCGGTGGCCGTGCGGTCCACCGTTGTGCTGACGATCCGCTGCAGGGTCGAGTCGACCGAGTCCTGTCCGATCAGCTGGTAGGTACCCGGGGCGCCGGTGAGCAGGGCGTCCAGGTCGCCGGAGCGCACCTGCGCCTCCCCGCCGGCGCGGTCGACGTCGGTGATCTGCACCGTCTGGCCCTGCTGCTGCCCGGCCTCCTGCAGCGCCGGGGTCAGCGAGCGCGCCTCGGCGGTGACGCCCAGCGTCGACGACGAGCCCTCGCTGCCGATGAACGAGAACAGCAGGCCGTACCCGGCGAAGACCGCCAGAGTGATCAGCAGGCCGTAGAGGAAGGTGCGCGAACGCAGCTGCATCCCGATCTCGCGGCGGGCGACCAGCGCGACCGTGCGGCCCGGGCTCAGCGGGGCGTTCACGACGCCACCGTCTCGCGGGCGGTGCCGTCGGCGTCCGGTGGTGGCACGTGGTCGGCGACGGCGTCGCGGTAGAGCTCGGTGAGCGGCGGCCGGTACGGGGTGAACTCGCGGACCGCTCCGGCGGCCGTCGCCGCCTTCAGCAACGCCTGGTCGTCGGTACCGGCGCCGAGCTCGACCCGGGTACGCGGCCCGTCCGGTGACTGCCCGACGCCCAGTACCCGCACCCCGGGCAGCGCATCCGCCCAGCCCGGCGGCGGGCCCACGACGTCGTACCGGGCGCTGTCGCCGGTGCGCAGCTCGTCGACCGTGCCGACGGCCACCATCGCGCCGGCCGAGATGATCCCGACCCGGTCGCAGAGCCGCTCCACCAGCTCCAGCTGATGGCTGGAGAAGATCACCGGAGTGCCGGCGTCGGCCTTCTCCCGCAACACACCGCTCATCGTCTCCACCGCGGTCGGGTCGAGGCCGGAGAACGGCTCGTCGAGGACCAGCACGTCCGGGTCGTGCACCAGCGCCGCACAGAGCTGCACCCGCTGCTGGTTGCCGAGCGAGAGCTTCTGTACCTCGTCGCCGCGGCGGGCCTCGAGGCCGACCCGCTCGGTCCAGCGCCGAACCGCGTCCCGTGCCGTCGCGGTGTCCATGCCGTGCAGACGGGCGAGGTACTCGAGCTGGGCGGCGACCTTCATCTTCGGGTAGAGGCCGCGTTCCTCGGGCATGTACCCGACCCGCCGGCGCACGTCGGCGTCGATCGGCCTGCCCTGCCAGCTCACCGTCCCCGAGTCGGACGCGAGCACGCCGAGCACGATCCGCATCGTGGTCGTCTTGCCCGCACCGTTTCCCCCGACGAATCCGAACAGCTCACCCGGGCGGACGTCGAACGTGACTCCGTCCAACGCCTGCACCGCACCGAACCGCTTGGCCAACCCCCCGATCGCCAACATGTGACAAGGCTACAACGCGAGTGGTCCCCGCCGACCGCCCTTCCGTGCGTCATCCGGAGGGGTGGCGGGGGGTGAAAACGATCTGTACGCTCCCTTCACCGTAGATACAGAAGGTGACGATCAGGTAAAGGTCCGTTGGACCGGAGCTTCGGGCCGTCCGGATATCATCTTTGGGGGGTTGGGCTGCATGACTGCAGGTGCGACGAGCGATGGAACCGGTTCCACGGACGAAGTTCCGCCGTCGGTACTTCGACGAGCGGTGGCCGCGTCGGCCATCGGAAATGCGACGGAATGGTTCGACTACGGCGTCTATGCTTATGTCGCGACCGAGATCGGACAGGCATTCTTTCCCGGTGAATACGCGACGCTGGCGGCGCTGCTCGTCTTCGCCGTGTCGTTCATCCTGCGCCCCCTGGGCGGCCTCGTCTGGGGTCCGTTGGGTGACCGGATCGGTCGCACCCGGGTCCTGGCCACAACGATCATCCTGATGTGCAGCGCCACCTTCCTGGTCGGCGTGCTGCCGGGCTACGCCACGCTCGGGATCTGGGCGCCGATCCTGCTGATCCTCCTGCGGGTCATCCAGGGCTTCTCGACCGGTGGCGAGTACGGTGGTGCGGCCACATTCATGGCCGAGTACTCGCCGGACCGTAAGCGCGGTTTCTGGGGCAGCTTCCTGGAGTTCGGCACGCTGGCCGGGTTCACCTTCGCGGTGGTCATCGTGTACGTCCTCAACACCACGATGGGGGAGGCGGCGTTCACCGAGTACGGCTGGCGGATCCCGTTCCTGATCTCGCTACCGCTCGGGGCGATCGGGCTCTACCTGCGGCTGAGGATGGAGGAGACGCCGGTCTTCCGAGACCTGGAGAAGGCCGGCTCGACCGAGTCCTCGGCCACGGTCGCGCTCAAGCGGCTCCTGGTCGACTACTGGAGGCCGATCCTCGCGCTGTTCGGTCTGGTCATCGCCCTGAACGTGGTCAACTACACGCTGTTGACCTACATGCCGACCTATCTACAGGAGACGATCGGCCTGACGTCGGGCAACACCGACCTGCTGTTGGTGATCGGTCAGCTTCTGATGATGGTCGCGATCCCGTTCGCCGGCGCGCTGTCCGACCGGATCGGACGCAAACCGTGCTGGTGGATCTCCCTGGTGGGCCTCTTCGTGCTGGCGGTTCCGATGTTCCTGCTGATGGCGCAGGGACTAGCGGCGGCGATCGTCGGCTTCGCGGTGCTGGGCCTGGTCTACGTGCTGCAGCTGGGCACGATCTCCGCGACGTTCCCGGCCATGTTCCCCACGCACGTCCGCTACGCCGGGATGGCGATCTCCTACAACGTCGCCACCGCCGTGTTCGGGGGTACGGCTCCTCCGATCAACGAGGCGCTGATCAGTGCGACCGGGAGCAACCTGATCCCGGCCTACTACATGATGTTGGCCAGTGTGATCGGCATGATCGCGTTGTACTTCGTGATCGAGACGAAGGGGTCCTCGCTCAAGGGTCGGGAGATCCCGCGGGCCCCTCTGGCCGCGACGGGTCGCTGACGTAGCCGGGGCCACGCCACCGGGGGTGTTCGCCGGTGGCGTGGCCCTGTCGAGTCAGCGGCCTGTCCAGCCACGCGGCAGGGTGGTGAGGCCGACCGAACCGGCCGTCCAGAGGTAGGTCCAGCACACCGTCCGGTCCGGGAGCGCCACCCGGATCCGCCGGTACTCGGGGCCCTCGTAGGCGTCCAGCCCGGGAAACGCGGCGACCGGGTCGGCCAGCTCCACGACGTACCCGGGCACACCGGGACCCTCGCTGAGGGCGAGTGCCGGATACCCCGAGCCCGTGTCCGAGACCGTCCCCGGCAGCGTCGCGGCCCGGGGCGTCCCGGTCGCGTGCGGTTCGAGATGGGACCAGGACGGCTGGCCCGGCATGAGCAGGCCGTAGACGAACACCCGGGCCGGCCAGGCGTCCGGATGCGGGGTGCCGGTGACCGTCCCGGCATCCAGCCCGTCGCCGGATGCGGGCTCGCCGCGCAGATGCTTCGCCTCGCCCTGCGCGAGGTCGTCGCAGAACACCGGTACACCGTCGACGAGCAGCGGCAGCCGGATCTCGTGCAGCCCCAGGTAGGCGTAGGGGAGATCCACGACGGCGCCGTCCGCGGTCCGCACGGCCCCGGTGCGCAGCCGTGCGAGGCGATAACGCGGCGGGTCGGCGGCCCGTCCCTCGACCCGGTCCAGGGCGGCGAACTGCTCCGGCGCCGCCATCCAGACCGCGTGCTCCTCCTCCCGCCCGTGCGCGGCAGCGAGCACGGCGGGACGCTGGCCGTCGACCACGCGCAGCCCGGCGGCCCACACGGCTCCGAGGCCCGACGTGCGAGCCCGCAGCACGATGACGGGCCCGCTCAGCCCGCGCTCGGCGCGCATCCAGCTGATCTTCGAGGGGTTCCGGTTGGACCCGTAGGCCAGCACCGGCACCCGCCCGGCCATCGGCGCGGCGCCGTGGGCGACGAGCCGGTCGTCCAGGTCGCCGGACCCGTTCACCCGCCATCCCGACGGCAGACCCGAGTCCGGGCACAGCGCGTGGCTCAGGCCATCGACCTGCACGAACGACGCCGGTGGCCGAGCGCCCGGATACGGGTCGGCGGGGAACAGGACGTCCGCCCACGGACCCGGACCGGGCTCCTGCTGATCTCCGTGCGGCACACCACGATACCCGGGCCGCTGCTGTGCCGGATCGGATCCCGGCGGGGTGCTCAGCTCGAGTCCTGCACCGACGGCATCGAGATCCCGTAGCCACGGATCTTGCGGTAGATCGTCGCCCGGGACATGCCCAGACGCCGGGCCGCCTCGGCCTTGTTGCCGTCCGCGTCGAGCAGCGCGTCCACGATCGCGTCGCACTCGATCGCCTCCAGCGGTGTGAGCACCCGTCGGGTGATCGCGCGCGTCTCGGGCGGCAGGTCGTCCGGGCGGATCGTGCCGGTCCGCCGGTGGGCCACCACCTTGCGCAGCACCTGGTAGAGCTGGTCGACGTTGCCCGGCCACCGGTTGCGCATGAGCACCCGCATGGCTTCCGGGGAGCACCGCAGGTCGGCGCCGCGGGTGAGTCGGTTGAGCAGGTAGGGCACCAGTTCCGCGACGTCCTCGATGTGGTGCCGCAGCGGTGGCACCTCGATCGTGCGCGGGAACGAGCCGAGCAGATCGGTCAGCTCCGGCGGGTCCGGCCGCGAGTCGGGGGTCGGCCCGCGGGTGGCCACGACCCAGGGCCGTTCCGGGTCGGTGGACTCCCGCTGCCCCTCGAGGGCGTCGGCCAGGGACTGCGCCGCTCCCGGCGACAGCAGGTCCACCCGCTGCAGCACCAGCGTGCCACCGCCGGTGGAGAGTTCCTCGACGACGTCGGCGACCCAGCGCGGGCTGAAGTCCCCGGCGTCGAGCACCCGGACGTGACCGGCCGGCGAGTGCATCTGGTGGGTGGCCCGGGCCAGAGTGGTCCGGCCGGAGCCGGCCTCGCCCTCCAGCACCAGCCACTCGTTGGTCCGGAACAGGCGGTCGACGGCCTGGCAGCACTTGGCCCACAGCGCCCCCGAACCGACGGCGGCCGGTAGCGCGGTGGTGATGGTCGGCAGTGACGACCGGGTGGTCGCCGGCTCCCGGGAGGTGAGCTTGACCTGCAGGACACCGCCGGAACAGCCGCTCTCGGTCCAGCTCGGACGACAGTGCACCCGTGCGGTCGCGCCGCTGGGCAGGTCGACGAGCAGGTGCCGGCTGCGCCCGGAGCGCAGTGCCTCGGCCGCGTCGGCCAGGAGCGGCACCTGGTCCGCCGGATCGATCAGCTCGCGGGCCCGGTCGTTCATCATCACCAGGTCGTCGCTGACCGCGAACACGGCGCCGCTGCTGCGATGCGCCGCGGTCAGGTAGTCGTGCAGCAGGGTCAGCTCGCGGCGGCCGGACTGCTCGAGCAGCGTCTCCTCGATCCGGCGGGCCGTCGTCGATGCGGTCGCGACCATCAGCGCGTTCGCCTCCCGACGCCAGCAGGTCAGGTCGATGACACCGAGGACCTTCCCGGTCACCGGGTGCCGGATGGGGGCCCCGGCGCAGGCCAGGTCCTCCAGGTGTTCCACGTAGTGCTCGTGACCGAACACCTGGGTGGCGCGCCGGCCCTCCAGGGCGGTGCCGATGCCGTTGGTGCCCACGTAGCGCTCGGCATAGGAGAAGCCCGGGGCCAGCCACACCTGGTTGAGGTGCTGGTGCAGCCCGGAGTCGCCGGTACGGCGTTCCAGCACGACACCGTCGGCGTCGCACAGGATGACGCTGACCGGTTCGGTGGTGAACTGGTCGGCGAGCTCGGACACGATCGGGCGGGCGGCCCGCAGCAGCGGGGTGTCCGGTTCGGCGTCCTGTTCGTGCGGCAGCTCCAGGTGGCCGGGGGCGACCGAGAGCTGCCGGGACCGGATCCAGGAGGCCAGGATCGGGCCGCGGACGGTGCCGGGGCTGACCACCTCGTCGTCCAGGAACGCATCCCTGGCCAGGGCGATCAGCTCCGCGGTGGCGGCCGAGGGCGCGACAAGACTCGCGTCGGGCCCGACGTCGGAGCTCGACTGCGTGTGGTGGTGGAACGCGTCATCGGGTGGTGGGAGCAACCGGTTGCCCTCCTCGGAGCAGCTGCGGTCCGCGATGTCGCGGCAGCCGGGTGTCTCTGTCGACGGTACTGGCACGGGACAGAGATCACCAGCGAGCGATTCGCGGCAACGTCTCATAATGAGACCGCAGGCGCGCGGCCTGGCATGTGTGATTCGCAGCACGGGAGAGACCGGCACCGACAGCCGCGAGGAACCACTCGCGACGCCAGGTGCCGAGGGATCCCGCGTTCGATCACTGCCCGGGGCGTCCGCGCTCGCTCCAGGGTCCGTCGGTCGGGCGAGGTGACGGAGGGCCACCGAGGCTCCCGCCGGTGACGACACCGGCGACCCGCGGGGTCGAGGACGGACCTCCGTGCACGCACGACGTACGGCCGGGCGGACCGAAGAGATCCGACCACACCCACCATCGTGAGGAGACGACGTGAGTCGGCAGAGCTTGGCAAAGGCTCACCAGAAGATCCAAGAACTCTCCTGGGAGCCGCAGTACCACGAGCCGTACATGAAGTACGGAACCGACTACACCTTCCGCAAGGCCGCGAAGAAGGACCCGCTCAAGCAGGTGTTGCGGTCCTACTTCCCCATGCAGGAGGAGAAGGACCACCGCGTCTTCGGTGCGACCGACGGCGCGATCCGCGGGAACATGTTCCGCGGCGTGCAGGAACGGTGGATGGAGTGGCAGAAGCTGTTCCTGTCCATCATCCCGCTGCCCGAGATCTCCGCCGCGCGCTCGATGCCGATGCTGTTCGCCGTGGTCCCGAACCCGGAGCTGCACAACGGCCAGGCCATTCAGATGATCGACGAGGTGCGGCACTCGACGATCCAGCAGAACCTGAAGCGCCTGTACATGAACAACTACATCGACCCGGCGGGCTTCAACAACAGCCTGCGGAACTTCCAGAGCGACTACTGCGGCACGATCGGCCGCCAGTTCGCCGAGGGGTTCATCACCGGTGACGCGATCACCGCGGCCAGCATCTACCTGACGATCGTCGCCGAGACGGCGTTCACGAACACGCTGTTCGTGGCCATGCCGGCCGAGGCCGCGGCGAACGGTGACTACCTGCTGCCCACGGTGTTCCACTCGGTGCAGTCCGACGAGTCGCGCCACATCTCCAACGGCTACGCCACGCTGCTGATGGCGCTGTCGGACGAGGACAACCGCCAGCTGCTCGAGCGCGACCTGCGCTACGCGTGGTGGAACAACCACCGCGTGGTCGACGCCGCCATCGGTACCTTCATCGAGTACGGCACGAAGGACCGTCGCAAGGATCGCGAGTCCTACGCGGAGATGTGGCGTCGCTGGATCTACGACGACTACTACCGTGCCTACCTGGTGCCGCTCGAGAAGTACGGCCTCGTGATCCCGCACGACCTCATCGAGGAGTCCTGGAACCAGATCTGGAACAAGGGCTACGTCCACGAGGTCGCGCAGTTCTTCGCCACCGGCTGGCTCGCCAACTACTGGCGGATCGACGGCATGACCGACACCGACTTCGAGTGGTTCGAGTACAAGTACCCGGGCTGGTACGACAAGTACGGCAAGTGGTGGGAGAACTACAACCGGCTGGCCACGCCGAACGGGCACAACCCGATCCTCTTCGAGGACGTCGACTACGTGTACCCGGCCCGCTGCTGGACCTGCATGGTGCCCTGCCTGGTGCGTGAGGACATGGTCACCGCCGAGGTCGACGGTGTGCACCGCACGTACTGCCACGAGGTCTGCCGCTGGACCGACGTGGAGGCCTTCCGCCCGACCTACCAGGGTCGCGAGACCCCGAACATGGGCCGGCTGGTCGGCAAGCGCGAGTGGGAGACGCTGTACCACGGCTGGAACCTGGCCGACGTCGTCTCCGACATGGGCTTCGTGCGGGACGACGGGAACACGATGACGGCACAGCCGCATCTGAACCTGGACCCGAAGAAGATGTGGACGCTGGACCACATGCGGCGTTGCCCTCCGTTCGCGAGTCCGAACGTGGTCTTCAACGAGATGGACGACGCCGGCCGTGCCGCCTTCGTCGCGGACTACGTCAAGCAAGGTCCGGCCGGACGCCCGGCACCGACGAACGCCTGAGCGCGGGTCAGGCGAGGGGAGGGGTTTCCTGAGGCGGACCCACCCGCTGACGGAGCACCGCTCCGCCACGGACGGTTCCCGAGGGAGCCCCGCCCTGCAGGTCCGACCCGGGGGCCCAC
>JAKDNL010000141.1 GCA_030451825.1 Pseudonocardia sp.
TCACCCGAACGGATAGTTGCGCGGTCACCGAGGGCGCGGATCATCACCTCATGCTCTACATCGGAGTCGTCGAGATCCCCGGCTCGGACGACCACGAGGGTTACGTCGCCGGCCTGTCCGCCGACGGCGCCTACTCCGACATCTGGACCGACGTGCGCCACGCGCTCGGCCCGGAACTCCTCGCCTACGCGCCGGCGTGCGAGTGCGGATGGCACGGGCGCCCACACCCCTCCGACCCGGGCGGCTTCCGCGCCGCGACGCGGGACTGGCTCGTCGAACACTTCGCCGAGCTCGACCCGGTGCGGCCGGTACTGGCCGCACTCGGACGACCGCTGTGCCCGGAAACGGACTTCCTCACCGCGCCCCCGCCCGCCCGCACACTCGCCGTGTAGAACTACGACTGCCCGAGCCGGATCGTCCGGTCGATGCGAGGCGAGGAGCCCCATGGCGCACAGCGCGACTCCGGTGATCCGGTCATCCCGGGCGGCGTCCGTCCTGCGGATGCTGCAGGTCGCCTCCGTGTTGTCGGTGCTGAACCTGGCCTGGCAGTTCGTCACCGCCGGCGGGCTGTTGGCCGGTGGCGCGCCGGAATCGCTGCACGCGGCCGGGGCGATCGCACTGCACGTGGTCACCGGCATCGTCGCGCTGGCCGCGATCGCCTGGTTCCGCCCGTTCGGCGGCCCACTGTGGCCGGCCGTGGTGGCGGTCCTGGTGTTCGCCGCATCGTTCGTCCAGGCCGCGTACGGCGCCCGGGACAGCCTGGCCATCCACGTACCGGGTGCGATGGTGCTGACCGTGGGCGCCGTGTGGATCACGGCGTGGTCGTTCGCCCAGGGACGGAACTGAGCCGGACGTGACGCTCGCGTCCGGTAGTTCCCATCAGGCGGCGAGGGCGGCGTAGCGGCCGGTGGCCGCGATCAGGGACTCGTGCGTGCCGGTCTCGGCGATCCGGCCGTGGTCGACGACCGCGATCGCGTCGGCGTCGCGGACGGTGGACAGGCGGTGCGCGATGGTGATCGTGGTGCGCCCCCGGGACAGCGCATCGAAGGCGTGCTGCACTGCGCGTTCGGTCTCGGTGTCCAGCGCGCTGGTGGCCTCGTCCAGGACGAGCACCTTCGGGTCGCGCAGCAACGTGCGGGCGATCGCGATCCGCTGCTGCTCGCCGCCGGAGAACCGGTGCCCGCGGGAGCCGACGAGCGTGTCGTAGCCCTCCGGCAGGTCCATGATCATGTCGTGCACCTGCGCGGCGCGCGCGGCGTCGAAGATCTCGGCGTCGGTGGCGTCCGGGCGGGCGTAGCGCAGGTTCTCCCGGACGGTGGTGTGCAGCAGGTAGGTCTCCTGGCTGACCACCCCGACGATCGCGGACAGGTCGGCCAGCGCGATGTCGCGGACGTCGACGCCGTCGATCGTGACCGTCCCGCCGGTCGGGTCGTAGAGCCGCGACACCAGCGAGGCCAGCGTGGACTTGCCGGAGCCGGTCTCGCCGACCAGCGCCAGCGTGCTGCCGGCCGGGACGTCGATATCCACTCCGACGACGGCCGCGGAGTCGCTTCCCGGGTAGGCGAACGTGACATCGGAGAAGCGCACGTGCCCGCGGACGGCCGCCGGGTCGATCACCGCCGGGTGCTCCGGCTCGTCGACCTCGACCGTCAGGTCCAGATACTCGAAGATCCGCGCGAACAGGGCGAGCGAGGCGACCAGCGAGACGCCGACGCCGAGCAGGCCCATGATCGGGCGGAACAGCCCGGCCTGCAGTGCCGTGAACGCGACCAGGGTGCCGATGCTCATCGCGCCGGCGGTGAACGGCAGCCCGGCGGACAGGTAGATCACGGCCGGGATGGCGGCGAAGATGATCTGCATCGAGGCCATCCGCCAGCGGCCGGCCAGCTGCGATGCCAGCTCCAGGTCGACCAGGCGGGCCGAGGAGTCGGTGAACCGCCGGACCAGGGCGGGGCCGCTGCCCATCGTCTTGGACAGCTGCACCCCGGAGATCGACAGGCTCTCCTCGACGGTGACGTTGAGATCGGCCAGCTCACGCTGCTGGCGCGCGGTCACGGCGCGGCGCATCTCGGCGACCTTGCGGGTCAGCACGACCGCCGGCGGCATCACGATCAGCGAGATCAGCGTCAGCTGCCAGGACAGGGCGAGCATCGCGACCGCGGTGGCGACGGCGGTGGTCAGGTTCGAGGCGACCGACGTGGCGGTCGAGGTGACGACGGTCTGCATGCCGCCGATGTCGTTGGTGATCCGGGACTGCACCTCGCCGGTGCGGGTCCGGGTGAAGAACGCGAGCGACTGGCGCTGCAGGTGGGCGAACACGCCGGTCCGCAGGCCGTGCATGACCTGCTGGCCGACGCGGGTACTGATCCAGGTCTGGACGACGCCGAGCGCGGCGGTGACCGCGGCGACGGCGACCATCCCGCCGGCGAGCCAGGCGAGCAGCGTGACGTTGCGGTCGGGCAACGCGACGTCGATGACCTCGCGTAGCAGGAACGGCGAGGCCATGCCGACGATCGAGGACGCGACGATGATCGCGATGACGACGGCCAGCGGACCCCGGTGCGGGGCGAACAGTGCGCCGATGCGGCGCAGCGAGACGTCGCGGGCGGCGGCCTTGTCGGCAGTACTGATTCTCGTTCCGCGTCCGCTGCTCTCGGTACTGGGCTCGCGGCGGCCCGGACGTCCGGGCGGAGTGGGGGGATCGGTCGCCAAGGTGGTCCTCTCGGTGGGCTCATGAATGCTGAGGTAACCTCATCATGAGGCAACAACCGTAGTTGTTGCTAGTTTGTTCCCGTGCCGGGCGAGGATCGTGAGGAGACCCAACATCGTGAGGAGACACTGACCGAGGCCTTCTGGGCCGTCGCACGGACGCTGCGGGGCCTGTCCAAGGAGGCCCTCGCGCCCTACGACGTGTCACCGTCGCAGTCCCGGGCGATCGGCGTCCTGGCGCGGCACGGGGACATGCGCCCCGGCGAGCTGGCCCGCCACCTGCGGATCGCGCCCCGCTCGGCGACCGAGGTCGTGGACGACCTACAGGCGCGTGACCTGGTCGAACGCTCTCCGGAT
The DNA here is from genome assembly GCA_030451825.1 of Pseudonocardia sp. Classification (GTDB taxonomy): domain Bacteria; phylum Actinomycetota; class Actinomycetes; order Mycobacteriales; family Pseudonocardiaceae; genus Pseudonocardia. Next base: position 3,067 of record JAKDNL010000141.1, read on the forward strand.
CCGCAGGACCGGCGCGCCACGATCGTCCGGCTCACCGGCGGCGGCGCGGCGGTGGCGGGCATGATCCGGGCCGCCCGGGCAGCGGAGGCGGAGGACTTCTTCGCCCGGCTGGACGACCGCGACCGGGCCGAGCTGACCCGCATCCTGCGCGTCCTGCGCGACGACACCCCCGACGGCCGGGGCCACCCGCGGCCCGGAGGCGCCGGTCAGACGCGTCCGACCTGGTAGGCACCCTCGTCGGTGAGCACCCGGCCGGGGACGGCGAGCTGCTCGCCGTCGACGACGGCCTGGCACTCGAACGTCGTCCCGGTCGTCACCTCGACGTCGTCCGGGCAGTCGACGGCCCCGACCTGCAGCTTGTAGTCCTGGCTCAGGATCTGGTTGACGCCGTTCTGCAGGGCCGTCTTGTCGAGCGTGTGGGTCACGGCGAAGCCGGGCGCGACGAAGGCCAGCACCGCCAGCACCGCGAGGACCACGATCCCGGCGCCGATCCCGGCGAGGGCAGGCCGGCCCAGGCCGAGGAAGCCGCGCTTCGGGCGCTGCACGACGTCGTCCGGGGCCCACGGTTCCCCACCCGGGCCCCACTGCCCCTCTCCCGGGGGGGCGCCGTCGTCCGTCGGGCCCCACACGCCGGTGGGTCCCTGGTCGGCGCCGGCCCAGCCGTCCTCGGGCTCCTCCGGTGCGCGCCGCCTGCCGCCGGCCGGTGCGGCGACCGGGGCCTCGTCACCCCAGACCGGCTGCCGCCCCGCGGGTCCGGGGCCCGTGCCCTGGCCGCCCTGGTCCCAGCCCTGGTCCCAGCCTTGGTCCCAGTTCTGCTGCGGGTCCCAGGCCTGCTCCGGGAGCCGGTCCTCGGCGCGACGGCGCCCGCCGGGCTGGGGGGCCCACCCACCGGTCTCCTGCGCGCCATCGGCCGGAGCCCAGCCGCCGGTCTCCTGCGCACTACCCGCCGGGGCCCACGCCCCGGTCGAGCCCGCTTCGCCGGTCTGCTCCCAGACCCCGGTCGCGCCGCTGCCCTCGGTCGGCGCCCAGCCATCGGTCGTCTCGGCGGCCTGTGACGCCCGGGGCTCGTCCGGGTCGGCCTGGCCCCAGCCACCGGGCGGCGGGGTGCCCCAGGCCGGCAGCTCCCCGGTCTGCTCGCCGTCGGACCCGTAGCGGCCCTCTCGATCGGGTCCCTCTGGCGTGCTCATCGCCGACAGGTTACGTGCTCACGTCATCCCCGCAGCCACGACCCCACGGCGGACGGCGCCCGACGCGCGGTGCGCGGCCCGCCCGACCTCGCTGGACCGCCCCGCCACACCGGCGATCTGGTCCAGCAGGTCGAGCACCTGCCGGCACCAGCGCACGAAGTCGCCCGCGGACAGCTCGTGCCCGTTGCGCTCGGCCGCCTCGAGCACCTGCGCCAGCGACTCCCCGCGCGCCCAGCGGTGCATCGGCCAGGCGAAGGCCAGGTCCGGCTGACGGGTCCGCTCGGCCTTGTGCCGGCGCTGGTCGGCGTCGAGGTCCGACCACAGCTCCACGGTCCGCTCCAGGGCGTCGGCCACCGCTCCGGCGGGCAGCCGCGGCATCGGCGCGTCGTCCCGTCGCGACTCGTAGACCAGCGCGGACACCACGGCCGCGAGCTCCTCCGGCCCGAGCCCCTCCCAGACGCCGCGGCGCAGGCACTCGGCGGCGAGCAGGTCCGACTCGCCCCAGAGCCGGGCCAGCCGCCGGCCGTGCTCGGTGACGACGTCGGCCGGGTCCGCGGTCGCTGTGCTCGTGCCTTCGGCGAGGTAGCCGCGCTCGCCGAGCAGGGCCCGGATCCGGTCGAACGCCCGCGCCAGCGAGTGCGTCGTCGCGCGCACCTTCTGCCGCAGCGCCTCGGTCTCGCGGTCCAGGCGCGCGTAGCGCTCGGCCCAGCGGGCGTGCGCCTCCCGGTCGTCGCAGCCGTGGCAGGGGTGCGCGCGCAGCGCCCGGCGCAGCGTCTCCAGCTCCGGGTCGTCGTTCGCCCCGCCTCGGTTGCGGCGGCGCTCCTGGTGCGGGGCCCGGATGCCGGTGTTGCGCAACGTCGACGCCAGGTCCCGGCGGACGCGCGGGGAACGGTGGTCGACGTGTTTGGGCAGCTTCATCCGGCCCAGCGCCGACACCGACTCTCCGAAGTCCGCCGCCGACAGCCGCCCGGCCCAGCGGTCCTCGTTGAGTACCAGCGGGCGCGGCGGGTCCTCCCCGGCCAGACCGGGGTCGAGGACGACGGCCAGCCCGGCCCGGCGTCCGCCCGGCACCGCGATCACGTCACCGGGGCGCAGCGCGCGCAGCGAGTCCGCGGTCTCCTCGCGCACCGTCGCCGTGCCCTGGCGGCGCATCGACCTCTCCCGCTCGGAGATCTTCCGGCGCAGGCTCGCGTACTCGGTGAAGTCACCGAGGTGACAGCGCATCGACTCCGCGTAGCCGGCCAGTGCCTCGGCGTTGCGGTCGATCCGCCGGGCCAGCCCGACCACCGAGCGGTCCGCCTGGAACTGGCCGAACGAGCGCTCCAGCAGCTCCCGGGCGGCGTCGGTGCCCAGGCGTCCGACGAGGTTGACGGCCATGTTGTAGACCGGCCGGAACGAGCTGCGCAACGGGTAGGTCCGGGTCGAGGCCAGGCCGGCGACCTGCTCCGGGTCCATCCCCGGCGTCCAGATCACCACCGCATGACCCTCGACGTCGATGCCCCGGCGCCCGGCGCGTCCGGTGAGCTGGGTGTACTCCCCGGCCGTCAGGTCGACGTGCGCCTCGCCGTTGTACTTGACCAGCCGCTCCAGCACGACCGTCCGCGCCGGCATGTTGATCCCCAGCGCCAGGGTCTCGGTGGCGAACACGCAGCGCACGAGCCCGGCGACGAACAGCTCCTCGACGGTCTCCTTGAACGCCGGCAGCATGCCGGCGTGGTGCGCGGCGATCCCGCGCTCCAGGGCCTCGCGCCACTCCCAGTAACCGAGCACGCCCAGGTCTGCCTGCGGCAGGTCGCCGCAGTGCTGGTCCACGATGCGCCGGATCTCGGCGGCGTCGTCCGGCCCGGTCAGGCGGAGCCCGGAGCGCACGCACTGCCCGACGGCGGCGTCGCAGCCCGCGCGACTGAACACGAACGTGATCGCCGGCAGCAGGCCCGCCCGGTCCAGCCGGTCGATCACCTGCACCCGCGACGGCGGGCGGAACCCGCCGCGTCCGTTGCCGCCCGGCCCGCCGGAGCGCGATCCGCCCGAGCCCGATCCACCCGAGCCCGATCCACCCGAGCCCGATCCACCCGAGCCCGATCCACGCTGTACCGGCGCCCGACCACGGGTCCGGCCGCGCGGCCCACGGTCCCCGGCCCGGTCACGGGCTCCGAGCGAGTCCCGGCGCTGCATCTCGCGGGTGTTGCGGACCAGGTCCGGATCGACCACGAGTTCGCCTCGCTCCCCCGTGCCGAACAGGTCGAACATCCGGTTACCGACGATCATGTGCTGCCACAGCGGCACCGGTCGGTGCTCGTCGACGACGACGGAGGTGTCGCCGCGCACCTCGACCAGCCAGTCGCCGAACTCCTCGGCGTTCGACACCGTCGCGGAGAGTCCGACGATCGCGACGTGCTCGGGCAGTTGGAGGATGACCTCCTCCCAGACCGCCCCCCGGAAGCGGTCGGCGAGGTAGTGGACCTCGTCCATCACGACGTACCCGAGCTGGTCCAGACGGCGGTTCGCTGCCTCGCCCGCGTCGCTGCCGTCGTCGGCGTAGATCATGTTGCGGAGCACCTCGGTGGTCATCACGACCACCTGGGCGTCGCCGTTGATCGCGGTGTCCCCGGTGAGCAGGCCGACCGCGTCCGGGCCGTAGCGCGCGGTCAGGTCCGCGAACTTCTGGTTCGACAGCGCCTTGATCGGCGTCGTGTAGAAGCACTTGCGCCCCTCGGACAGGGCCAGGTGCACCGCGAACTCACCGAGCACGGTCTTGCCGGCGCCGGTCGGGGCGCACAGCAGCACACCGTGCCCGTCCTCCAGCGCCTCACAGGCCTCCTGCTGGAACCCGTCCAGCTCGAACGGCAGCAGCCCGGCGAACTCGGCCAGGCGCGGGCGAGCGGCCCGGGACTTCGCCGCGGCGTAGGCCGCAGCCGGATCGGACGTCGTGCGTGCGGTGCTGAAGCCCACCTGCCCAGGCTGTCACACCCGCCGTCGCAATCACATCGGGACGGGCCGGACCGTGTCATCCGCCACCGGCGGCTCCCCGAGCCCGGGCCCCCCTCGAGTCCGGCCCGACCTACTGGGCGAACTCGGCCTCGGTGACGTCGGCGTTGATCGCGGTGCCGTGGTGCTCGCCGCGGCAGATCGCGGCCATCAGGCCGTCCTTCTCGATGTCGAACACGTGCAGCGGGATGCCGTGGTCGCGGGCCAAGATGAATGCGGTCTGGTCCATCACGGCCAGGCGCTTGCTCAGTACCTCGTCGTAGGGCAGGCGCTCGAAGCGGCGCGCGTCCGGATTCTGCCCGGGGTCGGAGTCGTAGACGCCGTCGACCCCGTGCTTGGCCACCAGCAGCGCGTCCGCGCCGATCTCCAGGGCCCGCTGGACGCTCGGGTAGTCGGTGGTGATGAACGGCTGCCCGTTGCCGCCGGAGAAGATCAGGATGGCGCCCTTGTCCAGGTGGCGCTTGGCCCGCAGGCGCAGGAACGGCTCGGCGACGGCGTTGATCGGGATCGCGGTCATCACCCGGACGTTCTCCTCGCCCAGGGCGGAGAGCTTGCCGCGCAGCAGCAGGCTGTTGATCACCGTGCCGAGCATGCCGATGTTGTCGGCCTCGACCCGGTCGATGCCCCAGTCCTCCGAGCGGTTGCCGCGGAACACGTTGCCGCCGCCGACGACGACGGCGATCTGCACACCGAGGTCGCGCACCGCGAGGATCTGCGACGCCAGGTGCTGCAGGGCCTGTGCGCTGAACCCGAACCCGTCGTCACCGGACATCGCCTGCCCGCTCAGCTTGATGACCACCCGGTCGTACTTCATGCGTCTGCCCACTCCTCGGCCCCTGGTCCACGTCCGACGCTGCCCCGCCGCTACCCGCGGCGATCGTACGGGCGTGTCAGGTGATGTCGTCGTACCGGTCGTGGCGGACGGGGTCGGGTCCGGCCGGCCCGGCCGGGGTGTCCACCGGCGCGGGCGTTTCGACCTGCGACGGGCCGTCGATCCGGGACGGCGACGTGTCGATCGGCGACGGTGCGTCCGGATCCCAGGTGTCCCAGCCCTCGGCGAGTCGCCGCTTGGCCTTGCGCTTGTCGTTCATCCGGGCGATCTGGATCGCAAGCTCGAACAGCAGGGTCAGGGCCGCCGCCAGCGCGATCATCGAGATCGGGTCCTGGCCCGGGGTGGCGATCGCGGCGAACACGAACAGCCCGAAGATGATCCCGCGGCGGGACTTGCGCAGCATCTCGTAGGAGACGATGCCGGTCAGGTTCAGCGCCACGACCAGCAGCGGGACCTCGAAGCTCACCCCGAAGATGATCAGAAGGTTGATCACGAGGCTGAAGTAGGACGCGCCGGTCAGCGCCGTCGTCTGGACGTCCCCACCGATGCTCAGCAGGAAGCCGAGTGCCTTGCCGATGATGAAGTAGGCCAGCACCGCGCCGGTCACGAACAGGACCGCGCCGATGCTGACGAACGAGACGGCGTACCGGCGCTCGTTCTTGAGCAGGCCGGGCGTGATGAAGCCCCAGATCTGGTAGAGCCAGACCGGGCAGGCCAGGATCACACCGGCCGTGGCACCGACCTTGAGGCGCAGCATGAACTGGTCGAACGGTCCGGTACCGAGCAGCGTGCACGCGTCGGGATCCGCGCTGAACGACGCGCGGCTGGACGCCGGCAGCGAGCAGTAGGGCTGCTTGAGCAGCTCACCCAGGCTCGGCCAGCCGAACAGTGCGACCTCGAACCAGATGTAGCCGAAGATCGTCGTGACCAGGATCGCCAGGATCGCGATGCCGAGCCGGTTGCGCAGCTCGTACATGTGGTCGATCAGCGCCATCGACCCATCGGGGTTGTTCGCACGACGACGGCGGAGCGGCAGCTTCACGAGGTGGGGCTCAGGTCGCGTCGGTGCTGCGGCCCGGCTGCGCCTGCTGTGTGCTCTCGCCCGAGGTGGGGTTCGTCGTCCTCGTCGTCCTCGTCGTCGACGCCGGCAGCGCCTGCGCCTGCGTCGGCGTCGCGGCGGGGGTCGTGTCCCCGGCCGGCTTCGCGCCGTCGGCCTTCGCGCCGTCGGCCGGTCCCTCGTCGTCCTTGAGGCCCTTCATCTCACCCTTGAAGACGCGGGCGGACTGGCCGATCGAGCGCGCCATGTCCGGGAGCTTCTTCGCACCGAACAGCAGCAGCAGAACGCCGACGATGATGATCCACTCGTAGCCACCCGGCATGGGAACCTCCTTGACGACGGTGACGCGGGCCCATCCTACCCGTGCCCGACCCGGGCCAGGCCAGCCCGGGCTCGCTCCGCGACGGTCGCGGCCAGGTGCGGCGGGTCCAGGATCCGGGCCGCGCCGCCGAGACCGAGCACCAGCCGGACCAGCCAGTCCGGGTCGGCGTAGCGCATCAGCACCCTGATCCGGTCGGTGCCGGTGTCGGTGTCGGTGTCGGTATCCTTACCGGTGACCGGGCCCTGCACGACGTCGTCGACCGGGTAGTACTCGGCGATCCAGTACGCGTCCGGGCCGAGCTCCAGCACCGCCGTCCGCTGGCCCGCTTCGGGCCGGAACAGGCCCTCGGAGACGTCGGTGGGCTCGGCCTCGGGGTGCGCCTGGATCGGCTCGTCGAGCCGTTCGACGTCCTCGACCCGGTCGAGCCGGAACAGCCGCACACCCTCGGCCCGCCGGCACCAGGCCTCCAGGTAACCGCGCCCGGAGACCAGCAACAGCCGCATCGGGTCGACCACGCGCCGCGACACCGCGTCCCGCCCGGCCGTGTAGTAGACGATCCGCAGCGCCCGCCCGGCCTCCAGCGCGGTGCGCACCGCGGTCGTCGTCGCCAGTTCCTGCTGCCCGACGTCGGTGACAATCCCTCCCGGGCCGGTGACAATCCCTCCCGGGCCGGCGACAACCCCTCCCGGGCCGGCGACAACCCCTCCCGGGAGGGCGACAACCCCTCCCGAGAGGGCGACCATCCCGGGCGGCCCGGCCACGTCGCCGACCGCGGCCTCGATCTTGCCGGTGGCCCGGGCGACGGCGTCGGAGTCGACCAGCCCAGGGGTCTCGTGCAGCGTGCGCAGGGCGACCAGCAGGGCCGTGGCCTCGGCGGTGGTCAGGCGCAGCGGACGGCGCATCCCGGCGTCCTCGATCACGGAGACGGTGTCCCCGGCGAAGGAGAGGTCCACCAGGTCGCCCGGGCCGTAGCCGGGCAGCCCGCACATCCAGAGCAGCTCCAGGTCGCGGCGCAGCTGACGCTCGTCGACGCCGAAGTCCGCGGCCGCCTCGGCGACCGGGATGCCGGGGTGTGCGCGCAGGTAGGGCACCAGCGACAGCAGCCGGGGCAGCCGGTCGGTCACTCCCCCGCCACTCACGTCCACACCTGCGCCGGGCTCGCCGCGGCGGTCCACAGCGCGCGCACCGCGTCGGCCAGCTCGGGCGGGTCCAGCACGGCGACGTCCGGGCCGTGCCCGGCCAGCCAGCGCGCCACCACCCGCAGGTCGCGCAGCTCGATCTCCAGCTCGACGCCGTCGCGGTCGCCGTGGACCCGCGGCCGGACCGTCCGGCCGAGGCGGCGCAGCCCGTGCGCCCGACCTGCGGCCACCCACACCCGGGCGGTCCCGGACACCGGCGGCGGCCCGACGCTGGCGCGCACCAGCTCGCGCAGGTCCACACCGTCCGGGACGGTCACCGCGCCGGCCGCGCCGCGCGCCGTCACCGCACCGGTCACCCGGGACAGCCGGAAGCAGCGCGTGTCGTCGCGGTCGCGATCGTGCCCGACCAGGTACCAACGACCGCGCCAGGACACCACGCCCCACGGCTCGACCGTGCGGCGCACGACCTCCCCGCCGGGCCCGCCGCGCCGGTGCGCGAAGTCCACCACCCGACCGGCCTGTACCGCGGCCAGCAACGGCGCGAGCGCCGGTTCCCCGGCCTGCACCCGCGGCTGCACCGCCCCGGCCCGGGACTCGTCGACCTCGACGCCGGCGGCGCGCAGCTTCACCAGCGCCCCGTGCGCCGCCCCGGAGAGCTCCGGGGAGTCCCACAGCCGCGCGGCCAGCGCGACGGCCGTGGCCTCGTCGGGCTCGAGCTCCACCTCACCCAGCTCGTAGTCGGCACGGGCGATCCGGTACCCGTCGGCGGTGTCGAACGCCGAGGTACGGCCCGTCTCCAGCGGGACGCCCAGCTCGCGCAGCTCGGCCTTGTCCCGCTCGAACATCCGGAAGAACGCCTCGTCGCTCGTCACGTCGGCGTATCCGGGCACGGTCGCGCGGATCCGCTCGGCCGGCAGGAACACACCCGTCGACAGGAGGCAGAGCACCAGGTTCACCAGGCGCTCGGAACGGGCGGAGGACACGCGCGGCATCGTATCGGCGCGGCCGTGTCGCGGCCGGTCGCCCCGCACGTCCGGGAACGGCGCGCCGCGGTGTCTCATCCTGGGACGGCCGGGTGCTTGACGGCGATCAGCACGCGGCGAAAGGCTCGCACCCCGCGGCGTCGCAATCCGACCTCGCCGCCCGATCGACGCCGATGATCGATACCGATGATCGACGCAAGTCTGAGGAGCCGGACACCATGGCCGAGCACGCAGCCGACGTAGAGGCCGAGACGTTCAACCCGTGGAGCGTGGTCAACCTGGTGTTCCACCACCTCGCCGACCTCGGGCTGCACCCGGTGCTCGGGGAGTCCGGTGATCCGAACACGGCGGCGTCGGACCTGCTCACCGCCATGGGGATCACCCCGGCGCCGGACCACGCCGGACCGGCCGATCCCGGCGTGCAGAGCAACCTCGCCGAGCTGCGCAGGAAGTACATGCCCGAGGTCGAATGACCGCGCGGGCAGGCAGACTGTCCCCATGGTCGACACCGCGGAACGCGAGCTGGTCCGGTCGCAGCTCAATGATCTGCACCGCAAGAACGCGGAGCAGGCGCAGGGCCGGGTCGCCGGCTACTACCCACCGGAGATGGCGGGGCAGTCGCACCTGTTCGGCATCGCCGGGACGAGTATCGACGGTACCCAGTGGGCGGTCGGTGACTGCGGGTACCGCTTCCCGCTGCACTCGATCTCCAAGGTCTTCACCTACGGCCTGGCGCTGGAGGACAACGGTCGCGAGGAGACGTTGCGCCGGATCGGCGTCGAGCCCTCCGGCGACCCGTTCAACTCGATCACGTTCGACGAGGCCAACAACCGGCCTTTCAACCCGATGATCAACGCGGGGGCACTGGTCGCCGCCAGCCTGGTGCGCGGCCGGGACCGCGCGGAGAAGGTCGAGCGGCTCCTGGAGCGGATGCGGATCTACTCCGGCAACCCCGACCTGGCCGTCGACCAGGCGATCCTGGACGAGCAGCTGGTCTCCAACGACCGCAACCTCGGCCTGAGCTACCTGATGCGCAGTCTCGGCATGCTGACCGGCGACATCGAGGAGAACATCGCGGTCTACCTCTCGGCGTGCTCGGTGACCGTCACCACCGTCGAGCTGAGCGTGATGGCCGCGACGCTCGCGCACGGCGGCGCGAACCCGTTCACCGGCGAGCAGGCACTCGCCCGCCACCACACCCGTGACGTGATCAGCGTGATGACCATGTGCGGGATGTACGACGCGGCCGGCCAGTGGGCCTACGACGTCGGCATCCCGGCCAAGAGCGGCGTCTCCGGCGGCATCCTGGCCGCCCTGCCGGACTACTTCGGCCTGGCCGTGTTCTCCCCCGGCCTCGACGAGCACGGCAACTCGGTGCGCGGCGTCGATGTCTGCCGCGACCTGTCCGAACGGTTCGGCCTGCACGTGTTCGCCGACCCGGCCGAGTCGGTGTTCGGCCGGGTGGCCCAGCCGGAGCAGCACGCGCACCCCGGCGGGCACTGACCCCGGCACTGACCCGACCTACCGACCTCGTGGGGGGGGTTAAGGGGCCGGGGGCGGGGGTGGCCGCGCCGGGGGGGGGAGGGGGGGGGGGCGGGG
>JAKDNL010000142.1 GCA_030451825.1 Pseudonocardia sp.
GCCGGGCGGGTTGAGCCGGGGTGGCTGTCCAGGAAATCTCTCGCCAACCGTGAGAGTTCACGAGCGAATTCCTGGGAGAAGGTCGCCGACGGCGGCCGACGGCCACGAGGAACTCACCGACCCGCCCGGGCGTCGGGGCCGCCGGGCGGGCCGGGAGGTCGGTGCCGGATACCGGTCAGACGGAGATCGGCTGGCGGATGCGCATGATCTCCTGCATCCGCTTCTGCTGGACCCGGTCCAGCAGGTGGTCGACGCTGAACCGTCCGGGTCCGGACGCCATCAGGGCCAGCGTGCCGACGATGATCACGCCGACCAGCTCCCAGCCCTTCTCCGCGACGAAGATGCCGTTCCGCCCGTGCACGAAGACGATCGCGCCGGCCATCACGAACACGAGGAACGACGCAGGGACGGTCATCTTCAGACCCAGAAGGATCGCCGCCGAGGCCACGAACTCGACGACGATGGTGAACGCGGCCGCGGCGATGGCCAGCGGGATGCCGAACTTCGCGAACACGACGGCGGTGTCGGACAGACCATGGGAGAGCTTCTGCCACGCATGGGCCACCATCACGACCACCAGGACGACCCGGGCGATCAGCAGGGCGACGTCCCGCGGGGTTCCGGACAGGGAGCGGTACACGGTTCCTCCTCGCTACTTTCGGTGATGTCTTCACCACGTAATGCAAGAACCCTATGGCCGAACTCGCACTCGTCCACCTGGTTCAGTGACACGACGCGACGAGATGACTTCGTGGTGCGACAGGACTGCCGTGTGACGACGCTTCCGAGCGACCCGCCGGACGATGGGGCCGCGACCGGACGATTCGCGTCCATGACCGGTCAACCGGTCGTTCACCGCGCAACGAGACGATTGCCACATTTACCCTGCGTCATCCGCGGGCTCACGACGTCACACTTTCGCCGGAGCCCCTCCCCGGATGCCACAGCCCCGCTCACGATCTGGTCAGACGGACACGCAGCCCGTCGTCGTGCGGAGACCGCTCACGGAAGAGCATGATGGCGGCCGTGTCCGACGTGCCTTCTTCCGAGACCAGCTCCGCGCTCGACATCACCGCCACTCCCGAGTGGACGGCCCTCACCGAGCATCACGCGACCGTCGAGCCCCGCCACCTGCGCGCGCTGTTCGACGAGGACCCGGGCCGCGTCGAGGCGATGACGCTGCACGGCGCCGACCTCGCCCTCGACCACTCCAAGCACCGGATCACCCGGGAGACGGTCGGGCTGCTCACCGCGCTGGCCCGCCGCGCCGGACTGCCGGAGCGGACCGAGGCGATGTTCGCCGGCGAGCACATCAACACCAGCGAGGACCGCGCCGTCCTGCACACGGCGTTGCGGCTGCCCCGCGACGCGCGGCTGACGGTGGACGGCCAGGACGTCGTCGCCGACGTGCACGAGGTGCTGGACCGGATGCGGCGTTTCACCGGCGCGGTGCGCTCCGGGGAGTGGACCGGCAGCACCGGGGAGCGGATCCGCACCGTCGTCAACATCGGGATCGGCGGTTCGGACCTGGGCCCGGTGATGGCCTACGAGGCGCTCAAGGACTTCTCGCAGCGCGACCTCGAGTGCCGGTTCGTCTCCAACATCGACCCGACCGACCTGACCGAAGCCGTCCGCGACCTCGACCCGGCCACGACGCTGTTCATCGTCTCCTCCAAGACGTTCACCACCCAGGAGACGCTGACCAACGCCCGCAACGCCCGCTCCTGGCTGCTGGAGGGACTCGGAGCCGGCGGCAGTGACACCAGCGCGGTCGCGCAGCACTTCGTCGCGGTGTCCACGAACGCGAAGAAGGTCTCCGAGTTCGGCATCTCGACCGAGAACATGTTCGGGTTCTGGGACTGGGTCGGTGGCCGCTACTCGGTCGACTCGGCGATCGGGCTGTCGCTGATGTGCGCGATCGGCGCGGACGGCTTCGGTGATTTCCTGGCCGGCATGCACGCCATGGACGAGCATTTCCGTACGACGCCTCTGGATCAGAACCTGCCGGTCGTCGCCGGGTTGCTCGGGGTCTGGTACGCGAACTTCTTCGGCACCGAGACCCGCGCCGTGCTGCCCTACAGCCAGTACCTGCACCGGCTGCCGGCCTACCTGCAGCAGCTGACCATGGAGTCCAACGGCAAGTCCGTGCGCGGGGACGGCACGCCCATCTCCACCGTGACCGGCGAGATCTTCTGGGGTGAGCCGGGGACGAACGGCCAGCACGCCTTCTACCAGCTGCTGCACCAGGGCACCCGGATCGTGCCGGCCGACTTCATCGGTTTCGGCGAGCCGAACCACTCGCTCCCCGGTGAGGGCGGTGCCGATGGTTCCGGGCCCGACATGCACGACCTGTTCATGGCGAACCTGTTCGCCCAGACCGCGGCGCTGGCGTTCGGCAAGACCGCCGAGGAGATCGCCGCCGAGGGCACGCCCTCCGACGTCGTCCCGCACAAGGTGATGCCCGGAAACCGCCCGACGTCGACGATCCTGGCGGCGAAGCTGACGCCGTCGGTGCTCGGGCAGCTGATCGCCTTCTACGAGCACGTGACGTTCGTCCAGGGGACGATCTGGGGCATCGACTCCTTCGACCAGTGGGGCGTCGAACTCGGCAAGATCATGGCCAAACAGTTCGGCCCCGCCCTCTACGCGGCCGACCCGCCGGACGCGACGGAGGCCGGGCTGGACGCCTCGACCGCCGCGTTGATCGCCCGATACCGCTCGCTGCGGGGACGGGGCTGAGCCGCCCGTGGCACCGCACCGCGGTCGTCGCCGCCGTCCTGCTCGTCCTGGCCGGTGTGCTGACCGCGGTGGCGTTCACCGGCGGGCTGCTCGCCGGCGACCGCGATGTGCTGACCGGAGCCGCGGCCGGTCGCTCGCCGGGGCTGAACACGGCGGCGATCGTGCTGACCACGGTCGGGAACACGGTCGCGATGGCGGCACTCGCCGTCGTCGTCGGGGGTGTGCTGTTCTTCCGCGGGCACCGGGCCGAGGGCGTCTACCTTGTCGCGACGATGGGCACCGCCAGCCTGGTGTTCACCGTGCTCAAGGGCGTGCTGGACCGGCCCCGCCCGCCCGCGGAGCTGCAGGTGATCCGGCAGACGAACGAGTCGCTGCCGTCCGGGCACGCCACCATGTCGGCCACCGTGATCGGCGCGATCGTGATCCTGGCCTGGCCGCACCTGGCCGCACTCGGGCGGGGCCTCGCCACGGCGGGAGCGGTGCTGTGGGTGGCCGCGGTCGGCGCCACCCGCATCTACCTGGGCGTGCACTGGTTCAGCGACGTGCTCGCCGGCTGGACGTTCGGCCTGGCCTGGGCCTTCCTGGGCGCGACATTCCTGCTCGGACACCGCCTACGAGCGTGACATTCGTTGCGTAGACCGCGACGAGCGCCACGGTCGTCGCGGTCAGGCGGCGGAGGCGCGACCGGCTCAGGGACCGAGCCAGGCCAGGACGGCCATCACGCGGCGGTGGTCGTCCGAGGACGGGGGCAGGCCCAGCTTGGTGAAGATCGACGAGATGTGCTTCTCCACCGCCCCCTGGGTGATCACCATGATCCGGCCGATCGCGGTGTTCGTCCGGCCCTCGGCCATCAGCCCGAGAACCTCCCGCTCGCGCGGGGACAGCTCGGCGATCGGGTCCTTGCGACGGCGTTTGGACAGCAGCGCGGACACGACCTCCGGGTCCAGGACGGTGCCGCCGTCGGCGACCCGGGTCAGGGCGTCGGACAGGTCGGCCAGGCGCGAGACCCGGTCCTTGAGCAGATAACCGACCCCGCCGCCGGCCTCGAGCAGGTCGGTCGCGTAGGACTCCTCGACGTACTGGGACAGCACAAGGATCTTCGTCTCGGGCAGCGTCCGGCGGATCTGCAGCGCGGCGCGCAGGCCCTCGTCGGTGAACGTCGGCGGCATCCGCACGTCGACGACGGCGACCTCCGGCCGGTGCTCGTCCACGGCCTCGACCAGCGCCTCGCCGTCCCCGACGGCGGCCACGACCGTCGCCCCGGCCTCGTCGAGCAGCCGGACCAGACCCTCGCGCAGCAGTAGCGAGTCCTCGGCGAGGACCACCTTCATCGTCATGGGGACATCATCGCCGACCGGGTCCTCGCCGGGGGACGGCAGGAGGCGGAGCCGACGGGGTGGGAGACCATGCCTCATCCCTCGCCGAGTCCGGCCAGCGGGATCTCCGCGGTGAGCACGGTCGGCCCGCCCGCGGGGCTGGAGACCTCCAACGAGCCCTCGACGATCTCCAGGCGGTCGGTCAGCCCGGCCAGCCCGTGGCCCTTGCCCAGGTGCGCTCCCCCGACGCCGTCGTCGGACACCGTGACCAGCAGGATGTCGCCCCCGGAGGTCACGGTGGCCGTGCACTGGGTCGCGTGCGCGTGCTTGGCCACGTTCGTCAACGCCTCGCTGACCACGAAGTAGGCGGTGTTCTCCACCAGCGCGGGCAGCCGGGTGCCCTCGGCCAACGCGACGTCCAGGGAGACCTGCACCGGACAGCGCGCCGCCGCGGCGGCCAGGGCCGGGCCGAGTCCGCGGTCGGCCAGGATCGGCGGGGCGATCCCGCGCGAGAGCGCGCGCAGCTCGGTCAGCGCCTCGTGGCTCTGCGCCAGCGCCTCGGCCAGCAGCGGCCGGACGCGCTCGGGGTCGTCGTCGAGTCGTCGGACGGCGGCCTCGATGTCCATGCCCAGGCGCACCAGGCGTTGCTGCGGGCCGTCGTGGATGTCGCGCTCGAGCCGTCGCAACGTCTGTGCCTCGGCCGCGACGGCGGCGCGACGACCGGCCGCCAGCTGCTGGGCACGGGCGCGCAACGCCGCGGTCTGGTTGGTGAGCAGGCCGCGGGCCAGCAGCGCGCGGACGTCGGTCAGCCAGCGCACCACGATCGGCAGCGTGGCCAGCAGCAGCACCCCGAGCCCGGTGTTCAGCGCGACGTCACCGAGCCGGGACTCGACACCGGTGATGCTGCCGAACAGCGTCCAGGCGCCGTTCCCGCGCGGCAGCGACCACTGCCAGAACACGTACATCAGCCCGCCCAGCCCGACCACGGCCCAGATCAGCGCGACCAGCGCCGTCACCAGCCGCAGCGGGAACCCGGCCATGGCGTGCGCGAGGTCGCGCCACGACTGCGGGTCGGCCAGCCCGCGCAGCAGCCGGGCCATGCCCTTGCCCCGGGTCGGGCGGTAGTGGTGCGGGGGCAGCGGGCGGCCGGTCGCGGCCTCGGTGGCACGCCGTTCCAGCCCGGCGAACCCGCGGGCGGCGGCCAGCGTGCCGACCGTGATCGGCAGCCCGATCCAGGCCACCGCCGTGCCGGCGCCGAGCACCAGCCCGACCAGCACCACCACGAACGTCACGATCGCCAGCGGCAGCCCGGCCAGCAGGTAGGCCATCTGGGCGCCGAGGCGCGTCCGTCCGGGCCAGGCCGCGGGCCAGCTCATCGAGCCGAGCGCGTTCGCCGGAACGTGCAGCACGCCCTCGCGCACGACACCGTCGCGCAGCGCGCCGTAGGGGTGCCAGCCGCCGGCCGACCGGACCATGTGCATCTCGCCCGGCCCCGGATCGTGCCCGGTCCCGTCGGGCTCGAGCCGGCCGTCGTCGAGCCGGCGCCCCTCGAGCTGTGCGTCGCCGTATCCGTCGTCGGCGGCGCGGGCGCGCGACCGAGCGCGGCGGGACGCTCCGCCGTCCCCTGTCTCGTCCGGCACGTGACCACCCTCGCCCGACGCGCGGCTCCCCGATGCCGTGGAGCCTCCCGTCGCGAGGGTAGGGCCTGCCGGGTGTTCGGATCACCACAGGTACCCGCGCCGGGGCTGCACACCGACGTGCGCCCTGATTGGCTGGACCGATGGAGTTCGTCGACGTCGACCGGTCCGGGCCGGTACAGATCATCACGCTCAACGACCCGCGGCGGCGTAACCCGCTGTCGATCCAGATGCGCGAGGAGATACTCACCGCCCTCGCACGGGCCCGCGACGACGACACCGTGTGCGCGGTCGTGCTCACCGGCGCCGGCGGGTTCTTCAGTGCCGGCGGCGACATCTCCAGCATGAGCGACGACCGCCCGACCGGGGTGTATCGCCTGCACCTGCTGGGACGGGTCGTCGAGTCCCTGGTCGCGATGCCCAAGCCGGTCCTCGCGGCCGTCGAGGGTGGGGCCTACGGCGCCGGTCTGTCGCTGATGGCGCTCTGCGACCACGTCGTCGTCGCCGACGACACCCGGCTGTGCTCATCGTTCGGAGCGATCGGGCTGGGCACCGACGGCGGCCTGAGCTGGTCGCTGCCGCGCCGGGTCGGACAGGGGCGGGCCGCCGAGATCATCATGTTCGGCGACGTCGTGGATGCCGGACGCGCCGTGCGCATCGGCCTGGTCGAGCGGGTCGTGCCGGGCGGTACGGCCCGGGACGCGGCGCTCGAGCGGGCCACGCTGCTCGCCGGGAAGTCCCGTCCCGCGCTGGCCGCGACCAAGGCGACGCTGGCCGCTTCGGACCTCGGCTCGCTGCGCCGTGCGCTGGAGGAGGAGAACCGCCTCCAGCTCGAGCTGATGTCCGGGCCCGACTTCGCCGAGGGCGTCGCCGCGTTCCGGGAGCGCCGCACGGCCGAGTTCCGGCAGTGATCGTGAACGGAGGATGACCGTGAACGGAGGGTGACCGATACCCACCCCCAGGTGACCGTCCGTGAACAGCTTGTCACTACTCTGCGGCGATGAACGCGCGCATCCGCCGTCCCTCCCGGCTGACCACGCTGGTGGTGGCCCCGTTGCTGCTGGGCGTGCTGGCCGGGTGCGGCGCGCGCAGCGGCACCGACTCGGCCTCGCCGAACCGGCCCGGCGGCGCGACCGACACCGCCGGAGCACCCGCCCAGGCCTGCGTGCTCGTATCGGCGGAGGCGATCGCGGCCGGAACCGGGTTCGGGGTCGGGGACCCCGCGCCCGGCGGAGACGACGCGAGGTCGACCTGCACCTACCCGCCGTCCGGCGCCGGGCCGGGGCTGACCGTCGGTGTGGAGACGGCCGACCGGTTCGACGACAAGGCCGACAGCACCCAGCGCTCGTCCGGGGTCCCGGCCGCCGACATCGCCGACGTGGGCGAGGCCGCGCGGTTCTACTTCAGCACCGCGCAGCTGCCCGCCGGGCTGGGTACGCTCGTGGTGCAGGGCCAGGACATGACCGTCGACGTCACGGTGCAGGGCCTGACCGACCCGTCGCGCTCCCGGGAGACGGCCACCTCGATCGCCCGCACAGCCCTGCAGAACGGTTAGCTCTCGCCGATCCGGGACGCGTCGGACGACGGCCCGGAGTGATCCACCCCGGTGGAGGGTCGCGCCGCACGCGCGGGCATGGTGGGCTACCGACGGGTACGGACGAACCCGGCGGGTGCCGCCGGTCGAGAACGAGAGCGAGGCCGCCGTGGATCCCTCCGACCTGCAGGACGTGCTGGGCTCGGTGCGGGACTTCATCCGCACCGAGGTGGTACCGGCCGAGGAGCAGATCGAGGCCGACGACGCCGTCCCGGAGCGGATCGTCGCGCAGTGCAAGTCGATGGGCCTCTACGGCTTCACGATCCCGGAGCAGTACGGCGGGCTCGGGCTGACGGTCAGCGAGGAGGTGCGCCTGGCGTTCGAACTGGGCTGGACCACTCCGGCGCTACGCTCGCTGTTCGGCACGAACAACGGCATCGCCGGGCACGTGCTGATGGAGGGCGGCACCGAGGAGCAGAAGGCGCAGTGGCTGCCGCGCCTGGCCAGCGGCGAGGTGACCGCCTCGTTCGGGCTGACCGAGGCCGACGCCGGCTCCGACCCGTCCTCGCTGACCACCCGCGCCGTGCGCGACGGAGACGAGTGGGTGCTCAACGGCTCCAAACGCTACATCACCAACTCCCCGATCGCCGACGTGATCATGGTGTTCGCGAAGACGAACCCGGACGTCGCCGGCAACCGCGGGATCTCCACCTTCCTGGTCCCGAAGGGAACCCCCGGGCTCTCGATCGGGCCGCGCGACCACAAAATGGGCCAGTTCGGTGCCTGGACCGCCGACGTGCACCTCGACGACGTCCGGGTCCCGGCGAGCACGCTGGTCGGCGGCGAGGACGGCGTCGACGCCGGCTTCGTGACCGCGGCCAAGTGCCTGGCCCACGGGCGTCTGCACATCGCGGCGGTGTGCGTCGGGATGGCCGACCGGCTCGTGCACGAGTCGGTGGAGTTCGCCAGGACCCGTGAGCAGGGCGGCAAGCCGATCGCCCGATTCCAGCTGGTCCAGGGCCTGATCGCGGACTCGGTGACCGACCATCGCGCCGGTCGCGGGCTGGTCCTCGACGCCGCGCGCGAGTTCGACGCCGGCACCGACCGGGTCAGTGGCCCGGCCACCGCCAAGTACTTCTGCTCGGAGATGGTCGGCCGGGTCGCCGACCGCGCGGTGCAGGTGCACGGCGGCGCCGGCTACATGCGCGGAGTGACCGTCGAGCGCTTCTTCCGCGACGCGCGCCTGTTCCGGATCTACGAGGGCACCAGCCAGGTCCAGCAGGTGATCATCGCCCGGGACGCCCTGGGCAAGGCCGCCCGCGCCTGAGCGCGCCCACCGGGCCCCCGGTGTCCCACCGGGGCGCACCGGGCCCCGCCCGCGATCCGGTGTCCCGAGGGGTCCCTTCGCTCACCATCGGTCTCCAGGGTTCCCCTCGGGACCCGGCCGCGGTCGGCCGGAACGGCCGAGACGGCCGGCCGCGGGAGCAGCGCGGCCTGTTCGTAGCTCCGGAGCAGCTCCGCCATGACCTCGCGGGGCCGGGAGTGCAGGTCGCTCGGGAGCGTCTGCATCACCAGGGCCGGAGCCAACGGCCACCGGCCCGGTTCCGGCTCGGGCAGACGATGCGTCCGTTCGAGCAGCGCCGCCCCGCCCCCGTGCCCGACGTCCCCGCGACGTCCCGAAAGGGTCCCCTTGCTCACCATCACGTCCCGAAGGGTCCCCTCGGGACCGCTGGGTCCTGCACGACAGGCACTGGCCGCGCCCACGACGACGCCCCCTCGGCGGGCCGAGGGGGCGTCGTGGGTAGTGCGTGCGACCTAGTGGTCCGCGGGGCGGATGTGGTACTCGAACACCAGCCCGCCGATCGCGCCGAGCAGGAGGACACCGGCGATCACCATCAGCCAGACGTAGAAGAACGCCACGCCGATCCCGAAGAGCGCGGCGGCGCCCGCCATCATGATCGGCCAATAGCTGCCCGGGGAGAAGAAGCCGACCTCGCCGGCACCGTCCGAGACCTCGGCCTCGGCGTTGTCCTCCGGACGCTCCTCGAGACGGCGGGAGACGAACCGGAAGTACGTGCCGACGATCAGCGACAGGCCGCCGGTCAGGAACAGCGCGGCCACACCGACCGGCTCCTGGGCGAGGATCGTGTAGACGATCGCGCACACGAAGAAGAACCCGGTGCAGATCTCGAAGATGCGGGACTCGATCTTCATCTTCTGACTCCCTCCTCAGCCGGTGGCCTGCGCGGCCAGCTGCCCGCGCTCGGTGGTGAACGGGTGAGTGGTGACGGCCTCGGGGGCGCACCACTGACCGCAGTTCAGCGACGCCAGCGCCTCGCCGGCGGTGTAGGTCTCCCGGGTCTGCGGGTTGACCTGCTTGCGCAGGGCGATGTAGCGGTCGTACAGGTCCGGCGAGATGGCCCGGACCTCGAAGTTCATCTGCGAGTGGTAGGACCCGCAGAGCTCGGCGCACCGGCCGACGAACGCACCCTCGCGATCGATGCTGTCGATCACGTAGGTGTTGTCCTGCTCGTTGCGCTCCGGCATCGGGAAGACGTCGCGCTTGAACAGGAACTCCGGCACGTAGAACGAGTGGATGACGTCGTTCGAGGCCTGGGTGAACTGGATGCTGCGGTTGGTCGGCAGCACCAGGAGCGGGATCGTGCTGCTCGTGCCCAGGGTCTCGACCGGACGGCCGTCGGCGGCGATCTGGTCCGGGTAGTCGAACGCCCAGTTCCACTGGAATCCGGTGATCCCGACCTGCACGTCGGCCGGACGATCGTTCGTCGGGCCCGCCTTGTCCACGTAGTTCTGGACGTTCACGGTGAAGCCGAACAGGACCGCTACGATGACCGTCGGGATCGCGGTGAAGACCAGCTCGACCGGCAGGTTGTACTGCGTCTGCCGCGGCAGCGACCCGTCGTCGTCCTTGCGCTTGCGGTGCAGGATGATCGCCCAGAACATCGCGCCCCAGGTGATGACGCCGACGATCAGTGCGGCGATCGCGGACCAGGTCCACAGCGTCCGCATCGACTCGGACTCGGGGGTGACCCCGACCGGCCAGCCGAACCGGATGACCTCCTCGACGGAGCACCCGGTGAGCGCGGGCACCGCCAGCGCGGCCACCACACCCAGCTTCGCCACCCGGACGAAACGGGAGCGGGTGGGACCCGTCGCGCGTTCTGCTCGGCCCACTTGCGCGCCGCCTTCCTGATGTCTGTCCTCGCTGTGCCACACGCATGTCCTCGCTGCGTGCGGCGCCGGCACCGGTCGGCCGGCAAGATCACGCCTCACGTGACTTTCGACCTCGCGTAGAGACTAGACGAACAGGGCCCACAACGCGCTCCCCGGGGTGGCCCACCCGGGGCGTTCACGACCCGTTCAGGGACTGGCGCATACTGATTCCCGTGTGCGGACTGCTGGGACTGCTGACCGCCGGGGCGGATGCCGCCACCCGGGTGGAGCCGATCGCCGACGCGCTGCGGTGTGCGCGACACCGGGGGCCCGACGAGAGCGGCACGTGGAACGACCACGACCTCGTGCTCGGGTTCAACCGGTTGTCCATCATCGACGTGGACCACTCGCACCAGCCCCTGCACTGGGGACCGGTGCCGGGCGAGGACACCCGGTACACGATCGTCTTCAACGGCGAGATCTACAACTACCTCGAGCTGCGCGAGGAGCTGGTCGAGACGTTCGACGCGGCGTTCGCCACCGAGGGCGACGGCGAGGTCATCGTCGCGGCGTTCCACTACTGGGGCCCGGACGCGGTGCAGCGCCTGCGCGGCATGTTCGCGTTCGCGATCTGGGACGTGGTCGAGCGCGAGCTGTTCGTGGCCCGCGACCCGTTCGGGATCAAGCCGCTGTTCGTGGCCACCACCGCGGCCGGCACGGTGTTCGCCAGCGAGAAGAAGTCGATCCTGTCGCTCGCCCAGAACATGGGCATCGGTCTCGACCTCGAGCCGGCCGCGCTGCAGCAGTACCTCACGCTGCAGTACGTCCCCGAGCCGTGGTCGTTGCACCGGATGATCACGCGGGTCGAGTCCGGGACGCACGTCACGGTCAGCCCCGGCGAGGAGCCGGTGCACCAGCGCTACTTCTCCCCGACGTTCCTCTCGCTGCCCTCGCACGCCCCGGCCAGCGCCGAGGCCGAGGCGATCGTGCACGGCGAGATCGCCGACGTGCTGCGCGACTCGGTGGCCAAGCACATGCGCGCCGACGTGACGGTGGGCGCGTTCCTCTCCGGCGGCATCGACTCCACCGCGATCGCGGCGCTGGCCAAGGAGCACAACCCGAACCTGATCACGTTCACGACCGGGTTCGAGCGCGAGGGCTACTCCGAGGTCGACGTGGCCGCGGAGTCCGCCGCCGCGATCGGCGTCCGGCACGTGGTCCGCACGGTCAAGCCGGACGAGATGATGGAGGCCCTGCCGCTGATCGTCTGGTACCTCGACGACCCGGTGGCCGACCCCGCGCTGGTCCCGCTCTGGTTCATCGCCCGGGAGGCCCGCGAGCACGTCAAGGTCGTGCTCTCCGGCGAAGGCGCGGACGAGCTGTTCGGCGGCTACTCGATCTACCGGGAGCCGCTGTCGCTGGCCCCGTTCGAGAAGGTCCCGGGCACGCTGCGGCCGCTGATGCGCCGCGCCTCGCGCAAGATGCCCGAGGGCATGCGGGGCAAGGACCTGCTGCGCCGCGGGTCGCTCTCGCTCGAGCAGCGCTACTACGGCAACGCCCGGATCTTCCGCGACGACCAGCTGCACGAGGTGCTGCGCGGCTACGACCCGCGCGTCTCGCACGTCGACGTCACGGCGCCGCACTACTTCGCCTCGCGGGACTGGGACGACGTCGCCCGGATGCAGCACGTGGACCTGTTCACCTGGCTGCGCGGCGACATCCTGGTCAAGGCGGACAAGATGACCATGGCGCACTCGCTGGAACTCCGCGTGCCGTTCCTCGACCCGGCGGTCTTCGGCGTCGCATCGTCGTTGCCGCTGGCGCAGAAGATCACCCACGGCGCGAACGGCACCACCAAGTACGCGCTGCGCCGCTCGCTGGAGGGGATCATCCCCTCGCACGTGCTGAACCGGCCCAAGCTGGGCTTCCCGGTGCCGATCCGGCACTGGCTGCGCGACGAGATGTACGCCTGGGCGCGCGACATCATCCAGCAGTCCGGGGCCGGGCACCTGATCGACCTGCAGGCCGTGCACCGCATGCTCGACGCGCACCGGTCCGGCCCGGTCGACCACAGCCGCCGGATCTGGACGATGCTGGTGTTCCTGCTCTGGCACGGCATCTTCGTCGAGCGCCGGATCACCCCGGAGATCCCGGCCCCGCACTACCCGGTCAAGATCTAGAGGCCTGCCCCGCAGCACGGTCAGGTGCGGCCGGCCGCACGCAAGTCGCGGACCAGACGTGGGGTACTGCGACGGCGGACCCCCACGAGCCACCGCGACGGCGGGTACGCCAGCCGCGCGACGTGGTAGTTGACGTACTCGACGACCGCGAACGCCCAGACGCCGAGACACAGCAGGGCGGATCCGGTCGTCGGCGGCCACCGGAGCAGCACGCCGGTGAGCCCGGCCGCTAGCAGTACGACCGACACCGCACGGAGCCCGCGGTGGGCCGCCGCCTCCCGCGTGCTCATCCGGCCGCCGGGGAGCCGCCGCCGGGCAAGCAGCCAGTAGCCCCCGGCGTGCACGAGGATCACCAGCAACGGCGCCGACGCCGCCCACAACGCCGGCCCCGCCCCGTCGGCGAGCCGGATCGCGCCGGCGGCGCAGACCGCGGCGGCGACCAGCTCCCCTCTGCCGAGGCGCAGGTACTCGCGCCGGAGCCCGGAGATTCGAACGGCCC
>JAKDNL010000765.1 GCA_030451825.1 Pseudonocardia sp.
AAGCTGCGTTGATCCGGTTCGCCTCGGCCTGGATGCGTTCCTCGTACCGGAGGATGGTGTCCCTGTCGAGGTGGCCCATGGCGCACAGCGCGAAGAGCGCGCCGAGCGCGAAGTTCCACTTGTTCCCCGGTGGGTCCGCGACCACATCCACCTCGGCGACCCGTGCGAACAGGTCGTCCAGCAACCCGGTGGCACTCTGACCCGACGCCATCTCCTCATGCATCGTCCCAGTATGCGATCCGGAAATGGGACGGACGCGCCGCCGCGGGCCGCTACCTGGCGGCTGTTCGGGGCCGTCCACTGATCTCGTGGGTGCGGCGCTCGCGCATCGTGCGCAGGTGCACGCCGGCCCAGGTGCGAAACGGCCGCCAGGCCTGGGAGACCTTGTCGAGCCGGTGCTCGGGGCCGTAGCGCTCGGTGATCTCGACCTCGAGCCGGCGTTCGTGGGTGGGCAGGCCGTCGGGGACGTTGGCTCCGCGCAGGACGACGAGCTCGGCGGCGAACGGGCCGAGACCCTTGACCTGTTGCACGTCTCGCACGGCCTCGTCCGGGTCGACCGCACGCAGCGCTGCCGCGTCGAGTCGTCCCTCCAGGGCGGCGTCGGCGACGGCGTGGAGGTACTCGGGCTTGCGACCGGGTAGGTCGAGGTCCAGCTCGCGTAGGACGTGCGGGGGCGGGAAGGCTCCGTGGTCGCCGTGGCGCGCGACGAGGTCGTCTCGCAGCCGGGCTGCCTGCACGATGCGGCTGCGTTGGGAGAGCACGGCCCAGGCGGCGGCCTCGTACGGGGAGTGGAACCCGCAGGGGCGCAGGCCCGGCAGCTGCTGCTGGGCTTCAGCGATGACCGGGTCGCGCTGAGCCACGTCGGGCCAGGCCCGGGCGTCGATGTCGAGGGAGAGGAAGCGGCGGACCTGGGTGGCGGCCGCGTCGAGGTCGCCGTCACCGAGCAGGACGATCCGCGCTTCGCGACCGTGCTGGGTCACCGTCACCTCAGCACGGCGCCAGTCGCATTCGGTCAGGAACACCGAGCGCAACCGGTGCGCCTCGTCTCGCGTCGTGAGCGCGGAAGGAGCGAAGCCCTCCCAGAACGTCCGGCTCGTGGCCAGCGACCACGGCCCGAGGACCTCGACGCCGACCTCGTGTCGTCTCGGCATCGGGTGCCTCCTCTCGAACGAACGGTTCGGGGACGGGGTCAGGGCTGGTCGTGGACGGTGACGGCGTAGCCGTCGGGGTCGGTGAAGGTGAACGTGCGCCCGAACGGGCTGTCGCTCGGGGCCGCGAGGATCGGCACACCGACGGCGGCGAGGGTGTCGTGGGGTGCCTGCGCGTCGTCGGCGTGCAGCCACAGCGCGACGCCGAGCCCGGGGTGCGGCGTCGCTGTCTCGAGGTCCACTCCGGGCAGCGGCTCGCGCACGGGCAGCGGCTCGCGGACCGCGAACGGGATCGGGGTAGTGGCGAACACGACCGCGCCCGGTGGGCTTTCCGGCACTCGTCGCAGGCCGAGGCGAGTCTCGTAGAAGGCGGCGGCGCGTTCGAGGTCGCGCACCTGCAGGGCGACGAAGTCCGGTCCGGTGACCGTCATGTCCGACTCCTCTCAGAGTGTCAACGTCTTGACACCACCAACGTATGTCAGGATGTTGACATGGGTCAAGGCGATGGCGTCGGCGAGCTCGAGCGGGTGGTGGGCTACGTGCTCAAGCAAGCCGCGACTGCACTGCGCGCGAGCATGGACGCCGAGCTGCGCCCGCTCGGGCTCACCGTGCCGCAGTACGCCTGCCTCGAGCTGCTCGGCCGACACCCGGGAATGTCCAGCTCCGAGCTCGCCCGGGGCGCCTTCGTCAGCCGCCAGGCCATGAACCAGGTCCTGCGCGGGCTGCAGGAGCGCGGGCTGCTCACCCGGCCGCCCAGCATCGAGCACGGGCGAGCCCTGCCCACTGAACTCACCCCCGACGGCGAGCGCACGCTGCGCGACGCGCACAGCGCCGTCGCCGACGTGGAACGGCAGATGCTCATGCCGCTGACCCCTGCACGGCAACGACAACTTCGAGACGACCTCGCAGCGTGCGCCGCCGCCCTCGCGACGAAGCCTCAGCAGCGCGGGCAGATCGATCCCGGATGAGGAAACGAGCGGGACGCCGTCGCAGGCCGAGGGTGAGCGGAACGCCACGCCATGCCACGGGTGGAGCTCGTCACCGTGGCAGCGGCGGATGCGCGATACTCGGGCCCATGACGGCGGCGACGAAGATCGAACGATCCGGCCCGGCGATCAGGGCGGCGCTGGGCGAGGTCTCGCCGGGCGAGTGCGCGCAGTTCGAGGCCGAGCTGTCCGCGGCCCTGGCGCAAGCCAGCGCCGAGCTGGATCTGGCGCCAGCCGAGGAGGTGCTCGATCGCTGGTGGGGGATCGCCGCGATACGGGCAAACCCGCTGACCACCGCTGAGCGCGAGCAGGTGGCCCGCGCGCGCGGTGGAGACTTCACCGGGTTGTGGGAGCGCGACGAGGCCGGGAACTGGATCCAGCTGTAGCGATGCCGCGCTACGGGCTGGTCTGGGTGGAGATCGCGCGCGAGCAGTACGCGGCGATGCCCCGCGAGGGCCGTGAGCAGGTCGACATTCGCCTCGAACAGCTCCTGGAGAGCCCTCGCCAGCTGCCCAGCTCGGCCTACGACGACGCCACCGACCAGTGGACGACGACCTACGGCGC